>DASWRX010000080.1:0-3901 GCA_036402955.1 Thermoanaerobaculia bacterium | reverse complement strand
ACGGCGGTGAGGGTCAGCCTGCCCTGGGCGACATCGATTTTGACCGGAGTTCCCTTGTCAAAGCCGGCGACCTTCAGCCATCGGCCTCGCAAACGGATCATCGGTACGCTGGGATTGCCCCCGAAGTAGTAAGTCACCGTTGCCTTACGCATAACGACTCCTTGAAGAGTGGAGAAGGGCTTTAGCTCGCACCGAGCCAAGCCTCGTAGATCGCCTGACCAATTCCGAGAGCCACCTGATTCGCCTCGTCGCTGCCGGTCCCGGCCCCCGCGCTTTCGAGGGCTCCCTCGATCGACAGGCCGTCGACCTGGACCGAAGCCGTGATCTTCCGAGCGACCAGGTCCACCGCCAGTTTCTGCATCGTGCCGGCGTAGTAGGGGACCTCGATCGTCACGTCGAGCGTCTGGCCGATCCGATGCACCCGGCCATTCGCCTGGCGGACCACCCGGGCGTCGTAGTCGACCCCTTCCACCCAAATCGCCCGCGAGAAGGCGACGAGGTTGTTGAGCCCGGTCTGGACGGCCTTGGGGTTCGTGATGAGGATGCGGCGCCCGGGCTCGATCACCTGCGCGTTGAGCCAGTCCTCGCGCTGGGCCGCCTTCACTTTGTTGACGTCGAGGAAGACCGGGAGCTCTCCGAGGTGCTCCTTGAATAGGCGCAGGTAACGCTTCGGAAGCCCGCTCTTCCCGGTGTGGAGGAGGAAGATCAGGACGTTGCGCCCCTCGTCGAGATAGCCGCGGACCCGCGCGAGCAGCCACCGCTCCTTCGGGGTCAGCTCGCTCGCGGGGAAGAGCTTCCCCTCGGCGACGACCGCGCCTCCGACCTCCTCCGGATACTTGAGAACGAAGGGGGTGAGGTCGTCCGTCGCACGGTCGAGGTACGACGGCAGCAGGCTCATGGCCCCCCAGAGCTTGCCGGCGTTGGAGCTATAGAGATCGGCCCTTATCTTCTGCATCAGGCAGCCCGCCAGACGCTGCTGCTCGGCGAGCATCTCCTGGCCGAGCCGGTCGTCCTCGGCGATCTCGATCGGGACCTGAAGCTCCCGGCAGGGCGGCAGCTCTCCCTCGAGATCCTCCTTGTGCATGATGAGAGCGACCGGGAGGAGGTGCTCCAGGATGAACAGCGGGAGGACGCCTGGGGCCTCGCCCATCTGGCGGATCTCGAGCGGCTCGCGCTGCTCCTCGCGGTCACTGCGGACCCCATAGCCGACGATCTCGCTCTCGCCCTCGAGGCCGGCGGGAACGAAGACCTTGCGATAGCCGTAGCGGGTGACGAACGGTCCCTTCTCCGTCCGCCGGAAGGCCTTCCGGAAGCGCGGGCTCATCGCCCAGAAGTTGGCGAAGAGGGAGCCCGCATAGCCTCCCATCAGAGAGCCGGAGAGCGCGAGAGTCGGGACGCCGGGGATCTCGACCAGCCGGTGAGCCGCCTTCTGCTGGGCACTGCCGAGGTTCGAGTACTCGTGAGCCTCGTCGAGGATCAGGAGATCGGGGTTACAGGCGAGCCGCCGGCGATGCCGCAACAGGTAGCGTGCGATCGAGAAGCGGCGGGGTTCCGGCACCGCCTGAAACAACGGTTCCTGGCAGGGCTCCGAATCCTCCCACCGCCCGCAGGCGACCAGCGACTCGAGAGCCGCGAGCAGCGGGTTCCGGGGCTCGTCCTCCTCAGGGTCGGCTCCCTCGATCTGTCGGACCAGCGCGATGAGCTCGGCGGCGATCGACCGGGGGCCGCTGACCTCGAGCGAGTAGCCGCTCAAGCCCCGGGCGGACGCCGCCGCGGCCTCCTCGGCGAAGCGGTCGGCCGTCCGACGGGCCTCGTCGCAGATCTGGATGGCCGGGGCGGCGATTCCAGGGGCGCCGGCCACCCGAGTCAGCAGCTCGATCGCTCGCCGGAGCCGGTGGCCCTCATAGAGGTACTCACCGCCGTGGCTCCCGAGAAGCCGCAAGGCCCCGCGGGCGATTGCCAGGATCTGGGCGCTCGCCGGCGTCGGCCCCTGGGTCAGTTCCTCGCCGCCTTCATCATCCGCGGCGGCAAGCCACCGCTTCAGCATGTTGCGATCGGCCACCAGGGCCCTCACCGTGGGATCGGAGGGGTAGGTGGTGACGAGGATCGCCGCCAGCTCCTTGGCGAGGGCGGCGGCCCGGTTAGTCGACAGGCGCCGTTGGTGGCCGCAGCGCTCCCGGCGGTTCGCGAGAGCCTCGGGATCAGCCGTCACCAAGCGTCCGCAGCGCGGGCATTGCCGGGCGCCTCGGGTTCGCCTCTCGAGCCCCCGCAGCCCATGACTCAGCTTCGCCGTCTCCCGGCTCAGCAGGTAGATCTCCGCCGGCCGGTCGAGGTCCGAGACGGTCTCGACCGTCTGCACCCGGTGGCCGGGGAGCACCGCCGCCGCCTGGTCGCGCCAGCTCTTCAACAGGTGAGGCGGGCAGAGGATCAGGATCCGGCGGACGGGCTGGAGCCCCGAGGGATCAAACCCCAGCCGGCGAAGCTCTGACGTGGTCCGGGAGAAATGCTCCGGGGCCAGGTAACCGGCGATCGAGAGGGAGACTGTCGACTTGCCGGTGCCGACCTCGGCCGCGGCCATCGGATTCTCGCCCCGGGCGAGGAGCTTCAACCCCGCCGAGATCAGGTGCCTCTGGATGGTGAAGGGACGCCGGCCGAGCTCCGGGAGATCCATCGCGTGCTCGGGATTCGAGGGGTCATGGAGAGCGGGAAACTGACTCCGCATCAGCCGGCCCAGCGATTCCCCATAGGCCTCGACCAGGTCGGCGGTGTTGAAGCCGGAGAGCTCCTGAGCGCCCGACGGGACCGTCCCCGGCTGAAGCTCGAGGAACTGCAGCGTGTCGAGCCGCAGGGCGTGAAGCGTGAGCTTTGGCCGCTGGACCTGGACGCTCCCGGTCCGTATTCCGTCCTTGTCGAACTTCTCCTCGACCACCCGGAAGTCGCGGCGAAACGAGCCCTTGACCAAGAGGGGAGGAAGGCCGGGACGGTTCGGGGCGAGCCGCTTGCCGTTCAACATGCCGGCCGAGAGCGCGAGAGCGATGTGCGCCGGGCGGGGCGGCATCGCGACCTCGTAGCGAGCCCCGATCAGCTCGCCGACCGAGCGGTGCGTCCCGAACATCGGCGAGTTGGCCCAGGGACGAAAACCGTCGACCAGCCCCTGGACGTCGAGCGGGATCGTCTCGAGCGTCAGGCCAGGGTGCTCCCCCCGAACGCCATACGCCGGAGCGCCCAGCTCCTCGAGCACGGGGAGGACCTCGGGCGCCTCGCTCCACCGCTCGATCCGCTTGCGGTCGAGACCGTTCTCAGGAAGGGCCGCAGTCCGCCGGCGGGCGACCAGGACGCACTGCCTAAAGGGCGCAAAGTCGTCGTCCGGGAACCGCCACGCCCGGAGGTCGCTGAACTGGCAGGCGAGGAAGGTTGCGCTCGCCTTCAAGGCGTAGTGGGGCGCCACGAACATCAGGAGCCCGGCTCCGGGCATCAAGCACCCGGTCCACCGCTTCAGGAACCTGTGCTCCAGCCGGCCTTCGACCGCATCCGTGTCGTAGGGCGGGTTGAGAAAGAGCAGCGACGCTCCGTCGTTGGGCTTGATGTCGACGTGGAAGGCATCCGCCTCGAGGACGGTGTCCCACCGCCCCCCACAGGAGCTGAAGTGGGAAAGCTTCGCCTCAGCCGCCTTGAACCGGTCTTTCTCGAGCTCGACCAGGAAGAGATGGGCGTCATGGACGTTGTAGCGCTGGCTCGATCGCTCCTCCCCGAACCACAGGTTGCGGAGACCGATGATTGCCTCGCCGTCACCGGCGCAGGGATCGACCAGGACGTGAGGGCTCCTCGACTGCGGAAGGGAAAAGGTCATCAAAGAGGCCAATCTGGGCAGGAGATGGGCCGGTGTAGGGAAGTACCCGGC
>DASWRX010000079.1:0-1925 GCA_036402955.1 Thermoanaerobaculia bacterium | reverse complement strand
CTCATCGCTTCTCGTCGCGGTCAGCCAGGACCTCGTCGCCGAGGCTCAGATCGCCCGGAGAGAGCCGGATCTGGGGCGGCTTCTTCCACGCCGGGACCGCCGCCTTGATCGGAACGATGTCCGCGACCGGCCGGCCGTTGCGGTACACGCGGACGGTCTCGCCATCCTCGATGGCGTCGAAAAGGGTCTTGGCGTGGTTCCTCAACTCGGTGAAGGTGGTCTCGCGCATCCGCCATTCTCTCCGACCCGGAAGGCGTCTGTCCATCGATCTGTACGGTCTGTACGTCGATAGGCATCATCCCCCTTGGTATGCGTTAGTCTGACGCAAAGCGACTTTCATGTCCATGAGGGGTATTGACATCGAAATGGGAATAGATGATTCTATGCGCACCCAACGGTCGCCAATTCCGGCGCCGGTGGAGTCGTAGGGCTGAAAGGGCCCACGAAAGGAGAAGACCATGACGAGAGAGACCACGAATGCGGGCAAGCTGGGGAAGCTGCAGAAGCTGTCTGCGGCGCTGACGGCCAACAGCGGCGATCTGCCGAACCTGCAAGGGAGCATCACGCAGTTCGCAGCCCTGTTGGCCCAGGCCCAGGAGGCCGCCAAGCAGCAGGCGGCTCTCACGGCCGAAAAGCAGGCGGCCAGCCGGCAGCTCAACACCTCCATGACGGAAGTGGAGCGGCTGGGCACCGTGCTGCAACTGGCCGTCAAGCAGCACTTCGGCATCCGGGCGGAGAAGCTGGCGGAGTTCGGAATGCAGCCGTTCCGCGGCCGCAGCCAGACCGCGAAGCCGGTCCCGGAGGTGCCGTCTCCCCCCACGACCAAGCCCCCCACGTCCACCAACACCCCGTAGTCCTGCCACCCAGTAGTCCTGCCCTCCGGGGGCGCGCTCCGGCGCGCCCCCTCTTTTCCCCGACTCAACGTCTCTAGGCCGAGGTCGGCTTCCGTGCCGGAATGGAAGCTTCCGCCGCGCCATGGACCGGTATCCGGCGCGATGGAAGCTGCGGCGGCTCCCGGTAAGCTGCCGTCCGCCGAAATCAGCTTCCAGCGGCTGAAACGAGCTGCGGCGCCGCGATGGGAGCTTCCTTCGGGCCGCGGAGGGTACCGCCGGCCGGGATCAGCTCCCTTTGGGATAGGGACCGGTATCCGGCGCAACGGAAGCTTCCGCCGGCTGAAAGAAGCTACGGCGCCGGGATGGAAGCTGCCTGCGGGCCACGGAAGCTGCCATCGGCCGAGACAAGCTTCCGGGGGCCCGCGGAAGCTTCTCAGCAAAAGCAGGCGCTTCGATTGTTGCCCGTGGGGGGCGGCGGGCAACTGCCCGAGGC
This sequence comes from Thermoanaerobaculia bacterium, assembly GCA_036402955.1. GTDB lineage: Bacteria > Acidobacteriota > Thermoanaerobaculia > Multivoradales > UBA5704 > DATARR01. The sequence goes on along the minus strand of DASWRX010000079.1, from coordinate 599 downwards.
CACGCAGGTGTTGCCGCCCGCGGCCTGTTCGAGCTGCTCGTTCCGCAGGTGCCCGAGGGTCTCCCGGTTCAGGCTCAGACGCTTGAGGCTCTTCTTCATCGCGGTTCCTTTCTCTGGACCAGAAATCGTGGGATTCACAGGATACGGCCCCGCCTCCCGGCAGGTCAACGCCGGCTCGCGCCGCTTCGGAGGCTCACCGGCATATGACATGCATGTAACATCCGTGGTGCCCGTGTCGTTACGAGAGGGAGGAGAGGATGGTGGCTGAAGATCCGCGGGTGGTGCGTTTGAAGGGGCCGTTCGGCTACGCGCTGACGGTGGACGTCGAGGAGTGGTACCACACCTGCCTGGTGCCGGATTACGTCCATCCCGAGGACCGTCCGCTCCTGCCCGAGGAGCTGGACTGGCTGCTGCCCGAGCTGCTGGGAATGCTGGCCGAAGCGCGGTGCTCGGCGACCTTCTTCGTGCTCGGCGAGGTGGCGGAGCGCCTGCCGAAACGGATCCGCGAGATCGCCGCCGCCGGTCACGAGGTGGCGAGCCACGGCCATCTGCACCTGCGCGCCTGCGCGCGCTCGCTGAAGGCTTTCCAGGCCGACATC
>DASWRX010000078.1:0-1921 GCA_036402955.1 Thermoanaerobaculia bacterium | reverse complement strand
AGGGCGAAGCGGTCCAGCAGGCGCACCGCGGTCGCGGCGTCGAACAGGTCGGTGTTGAACTGCAGCGCGAGGCTCAGGCCGCCCTGGCGCTCCACCGCATGGAGCATCAGCTCGAAAGGAGCCGGCGGCCGGGGCAGGGAGAGCGTCTCCAGCCGGAAGTCCTCCGGCCCCACCAAGACCCCCTCCTCGCCGAGGGCGAAGGCGGTGAGCCCTTCGACGCCGCGTGTCTCCTTCTGCATCACGAACGAAACTTGAAACAGCGGCGTCCGGCTGGCCTCCCGCACGGGTTGGAGATGCTCGGCGAGGAGCGGCAGCGGATAGTCTCCGTGCTCGAAGGCGGCGAGCACCGTCGCCTTGGTGCGCTCCAGAAGCTCCGCGAACGTGGGGTCTCCGGTCAGGTCTCCCCGCAAAACCACCGGGTTGACGAAGTAGCCCACCGTGCCGGCGAGCTTCGACCGGGACCGGCCGGCGCGTGGCGCGCCGATCGCCAGGTCCTCCTGGCCGGAGTGGCGGCACAGGAGCACCTGGAACGCAGCGGCCAGCGTCATGAAAAGCGTGGCGTGCTGCTTTCGGCTGCGCGCGCGCAGGGCCGCCGCGAGCTCGTCCGGCAGCCGAAGCCGGCAGCAGTCGCCCCGATCGGTCTGCACCGCCGGACGCGGCCGGTCGAGGGGGAGCTCGAGAGTGGGGAGCCCTGCCAGGCTCTCCCGCCAGTACGCCAACGAGGCCTCGCCATCCAGGGCCTCCCTTTCCATCCGGACATGCTCGCCGTAGTCCATCCCGGGAGACGAGAGCTGCGCCGGCCCGGCGCCGGTCGCTTCGCGGTACAGCAACGGCAGCTCACGAACCAGAATGGCGAGAGACCAGAAGTCGGCGACGATGTGGTGAACGGCAAGGAGGATCACCGGCCCGCCGGGGCCGCCCGTCAGCAGTGTGGCGCGCAGCAGCGGCCCGCGCTCCAGGTCGAAGGGGCGCCAGGCTTCTTCGGCCAGACGAGCCCGCAACTCCTGCTCGCTCCAACCGCCGGCATCGATGCACACCAGGGAGAAGCTCTGGCGTTCCGCGACCCGCCGGCAGGGTGCGCCGTCGATCGCCGGAAACGTCGTCCGCAAGGCCGCGTGGCGGTCCACCAGAGCCTGGAACGCGCGCTCCAGGGCCCCGGCATCGATCGGGGTGCGCACGCGGGCCGCGGCCGCGATGTTGTAGGCGCCGCCCTGGGGAGCGAGGTGCTGGAGAAACCAAAGCGAACGCTGGCCGTAGGAGGGCGTGCCCACGGCGCTGACAGGCTCTCCCTCCAACTCCTGGCAGGGCGCGGCGGCGTTCATGGTCAGGAGGGTGTTCATCATCTCGCTTAAAACCCTACGCGAAAACGATAAAGCCTCCATGGCCCACCCGCGTAAAGTCAGTATACAGAAGTGCGGCGGAGGGCTTGGGGGAGGACAGTCGCCGCCACGCGCTACCTGGAGGAGATTGCTTTCGAGATCGTTGCCGAGCAGAGCGAGCGGAAGGTGACGGAGAAGGCCGAGGCTGGCTCCGCTACACCGTCTCCTCGGCTGGCTCCGGCAGCTTGGCATACCGCGTGGACGACCGGCCGGTGCTGTACGAGGCGACGGAGATCCACTGGTCCATGACAAGCTGCTCGAGAACACGAAAGAGAGTCGCCCGCGGTGGCTCATACCCCAGGACGCGAATGACGTCCCGGCGGTCGAACTCCTCCGGGAGCTCCGCGAACGCCGCCTCGATCTCCTCTCTCACCTGCCCTCGGCGGGTCTCCTTCGGCGGCTCCGGCGAGGTGACCGTCTCACTCTGCGGCGGAGTCGTCTCCGGTAGCGTCTCACTCGAAGCCAGCGTCTCACTCAACCGCAGCGTCTCACTCACCGCAACGGCCTGAGGCAAAGCCTCGCCGGGGGGAGCCAGCCAGAGC
>DASWRX010000077.1:0-2937 GCA_036402955.1 Thermoanaerobaculia bacterium | reverse complement strand
TCGGCGCTGTCGGCGAGAGCCTCGGCATGGACCGCCTGCTGAAGGCCAACACCAGCAGCAAGCGCACCCACTCTGTAGCGCGACACGAAGGATGGCCGGTCAGCGACAGCAAGGATGTCCGGTCGCTGGCACGTGGATGATGGGGTGACAGGTACTGGGCAACAAGGTTGGTGTCGCGCGGCACGTCAGCCCTGTGGCGTGATGGTCATGGTGTCGCGCTTGGTGTCGCTGGCTTTCTAGCGGTTTTGGCGCGTTGCGGCGGCGCGCTTGCGGTAGCTTTCGACGTTCATCTCCAGGATGGTGGAGTGATGAACGAGGCGATCGACAGCCGCGAGCGTCATGGCGGCGTCGGGAAAAACACTCGTCCAGTCGCCGAAGGGTTGGTTCGAAGTCACCAGCAGGCTGCGGCGTTCGTAGCGGGCAGCAATCATCTCGAACAGGACGCTGGTTTCTGCCTGGTCACGGCGAACGTAGCAAAGATCGTCGAGAATGATCAGCTGGTACTTGTCGAGCTTCTCGATGGCGCTCTCGAGAACCAGGGCTTGGCGTGCGGTCTGCAGGCGCTGGACCAGATCGGTGGCGCGGGTGAACAGCACGCGGTAGCCGTTCTCGACGAGGGCGTGGCCGATGGCGGCGGCAAGGTGCGACTTGCCGGATCCGCTTGGCCCGAACAGCAGGATGTTGGAGCCGCTGTCCAACCAGGCATCGCCGGTGGCCAGCGCCGAGACGTGGGCGCGGCTGACCATGGGAATGGCGGCGAAGTCGAGGCTGCCGAGGGTCTTGCCGGGTGGCAAGCGGGCCTCAACCAGGTGGCGCTGGATGCGGCGCCGGGCGCGGTCGGCGAGTTCGAGTTCGGCCAGCGTTGCCAGCAGCCGGGCGGCGGGCCAGCCCTCGCGGTCGGCGCGGGCGGTGAACTGCTGCCACATCGCGGCGATGGTGGGCAGGCGCAGCTCCTGCAGCAGCAGCGGCAGGCGCGCGGCGTCGACGGTGATGCTGTCGTTCATGCTGTCGCTCCAGCGATCACCTGCGGGGTGGAGAGGAGGGCGTCGTAGCTGGCAATCGGCGGCAGCTCGACGTGGATCAGGGGCGGCGCGGCGATGGCCGGGGCGAAGCGTGCCTGCAGCGCCGCCAGCTCCGGCACGCCGCCGCCCCGTTCCAGCTGCTCGGTGATGACCTGGGCGAGGTCGGCCTCGCAGCCGCCCTCATGGGCAAGGGCCAGCAGGCCGACCACGGTGCGGCAGGCGGCGCGCGGATCACCGGCGGCAAGCAGGTGCTCCCAGGCGGCGCGGTAGGCGGGGCGCGGGAACAGCGCGTCACGATAGACCAGGTTGAGCAGCGCCATCGGCTTGCGGCGCAGGCTGTGGATGATGTGGCGGTAGTCCACCACCTGGATGCGCCGCCCGTCGCCTGGGGCACGGCCGCGCGGCAGGGTGAGCACGTGGCTCTGTGCGAGGAAGCATTCCAGCCGGTCGTCGTAGATGTGCAGGCCGAGCCGGAAGCCGATCAGGCGCGACGGCACGGTGTAGAACACCTTTTTCAGCACGAAGCCGCTGCTGGACGTGACCTGCACGACGGCCTCGTCGTGGTCAGTGGTGCGCCGCGGCGGCAGCCGCCCGAGGACGGCCCGCTCAAGGCCGACCAGCCGGTCGCGCCGGGCATTGCGTCGCCCGATCAGGTCGGCGAGCCAGCCGTGATAGGCCGCCAGGCTGTCGAAGTCGGCGCTGCCGCGCAGCATCAGGGCCTGGGCGATGGCGCGCTTGAGATGGCCGTGCTGGCTCTCGACGGCGCCGTTCTCGTGCGCGACGCCCAGGTTGTTGCGGGTCGCCTGCATGCCGTAGTGGCCGCACAGCGCCTCGTAACGCCGGGTCTGATCCTCGGCGGCGTCGCGGTCGAGGTTGCGGAAGGCGGCGGAGAGGCTGTCGGAGCGGTGCTCGACAGGGGCACCGCCGAGCGCCCAGAGCGCGTTCTGCAGGCCACAAGCGAGCGCCGTGAAGCTCTCGCCGCCAAGCACCGGCTCGGCATGCTCCCAGCCGGAGTAGGCGAGGACGAAGTGGTAGAGGCGGTGCGCGAAGGGCACCCCGCCGAGGCGGACCGCCACATCGCCCATATCGGTGAAGTCCGACAGGCCCTGCTGTCCCGGCGGATGGTCCTGGCGGAAGATGACCTCGCGCTCCGGGCCATGCTCGCCGCGCCAGCTGCGGACCCGGCGCTCCAGGGTGCGCCGCAGCCGGTCCCAGTCGCGGCCGGGGTGGCGCAGCTGCATCTCCTCCAGCAGCGTGACCGGCCGCAGGCCAGGGCGGCTGAGGAGCAGCGGCAGCACGTCGCTCTGCCAGAGCCCGTCGAGCGGATCGACCGTCTGTCGCCGGCGCGGGCGCTCGGCCGCCTTCTGCGACGGCGGCCGGGGATCACGCTCGATCCGACGGCCGGTGCGCTCGCTGATGCCGCTGGCGGCGGCAGCAGCGCGCTGGGGATGGTGATGGCGGGAGGTCATGTACAGTTTCACCTGCTGGTCGGTGGCGGGGCGTCCGGGCACGTCGGACCTGCTCCTCGAAGCGAGGGTCCGATCCTGCACGCACACGCCGCGACCAAAGGGCAGGATCAAACCCGCCCGCCGGTTTGGCCGGACTACGGCCGGGCTACGCCCGCCCTGCGTCCGGCCAAACCGGCCAACCTACGTGTCGCTGACCGGCCAAGGTTGCTGTCGCGCGAGAATATAGCCAGCATTGGCAGCGATCGGCTCTGCCCGGATGTGGGCACGGCAGATCTACGGCATACTCTCGATCACGCGTGCTGGTAGCCAAGCCGAACCGGGAACTGGCTGCAGCGTGCGCGCCGCTTCGGTAAACACACCCGCGCCCAGCCATTCCGTACGGTTGCCAACCACGTACAGCGCCCGCTTGGCGCGGGTAGCGGCAACGTTCAGCAGGTTGGGCGTCT
>DASWRX010000076.1:0-8956 GCA_036402955.1 Thermoanaerobaculia bacterium | reverse complement strand
AAATTCGCGAGGGGCACGCCGGCCCTCGCGGGGGCCGGACGGGAATCCACGCAGCGCCGCGGCCTACCCCAGCACCTCGCTCCCCACCTCTTCCTCCTCCGCTCCCACCCCCGGCCGGCGGATCCCCAGCACCTTCACTTTCTGGTGCAGGTAGGTGCGCTGCACGTCGAGGAGGCGGGCGGCGGCGGTGAAGTTCCAGCGGGTGCGGTGGAGGACGCTCTCGATGTACTCGCGCTCGCACTGCGCCTTGAAGTCGCGCAGCGGCACGATGGGGAGCGAGGTCGAGGAGAGCAGCAGGCCCGTCTCCGGCGTCTGGGTGAGCTCGAAGAAGGAGGAGGGGAGCTGGTCCGGGGTGAGCGGATCGGCGCCGAAGACCACCAGCCGCTCGCAGAGGTTCCGCAGCTCGCGGACGTTGCCCGGCCACGCGTAGTGCTCCAGGTAGGGGAACAGCTCCGGGTCCGCCTGCCGCAGCCGCACCCGGTGCTGGCGGGAGAAGCGGTCGAGGAAGAAGTTGAACAGCAGCGGGATGTCCTCCGGCCGCTCGCGCAGCGACGGCACCGGGATCGGCAGGTGGGCCAGCCGGAAGTAGAGGTCCTCGCGGAAGCGGCCGGCCCGCACGTCGTCCTCCAGGTTGCGATGGGTGGCGGCGAGCACCCGCACGTCCACCTGGCGGTCGCGCGTCTCGCCGATCCGCCGCACGCGGCCGTCCTCCAGCACGCGCAGCAGGCGCGACTGCACGGTGAGGTCCATGTCCCCGATCTCGTCGAGGAAGAGGGTGCCGCCGTCCGCCTCCTCGAACAGGCCGGGCTTGGCGTTCTTGGCGTCGGTGAAGGCCCCCTTGGCATGGCCGAACAGCTCGTCCTCCACGAGATGGTGGGGGATCGCCGCGCAGTTGATCTTGATGAACGGCTTCTGCTCGCGGGCGCTCTCGCGGTGCAGGGCGCTCGCCACCAGCTCCTTGCCGGTGCCGCTCTCGCCGACGATCAGGATGCGGGCGTCGGTCACCGCGGCGCGGGCGATCTTGCGCCGCAGCTCCTCGATCTTCGGCGAGCCGCCGAGGATCTCCGGCTCGCCGCGCAGGTCGGCCTTGAGGGAGGCCACCTCGCGCTTCAGCGCCACGGTCTCCAGGGCGTTGTGGATGGCCTGCAGCAGGCGCTCGCGGCTGAACGGCTTCTCGATGAAGTCGTGGACGCCCAGCCGCAGGGCGTCCACCGTCTCGCTGATCGACGCCTCGCCCGAGATGATGATGGTGGGCGGCAGCCGCTTCGCCGCCACCAGCCGCCGCACCAGGTCGACCCCGCTCATGGCGTGCAGGCGGACGTCGAGGAGCAGCAGGTCGGGGAGGGTGGCGCGGGGGTCTTCCAGGTGCGCGGACGCCTCCTCGGCCGAGCTCAGGGCGTGCGGGGCATAGCCCTCCTCGCGGAGCTGGAGAAGGAGGCTGGCGCGGATCTTCTCGTCGTCTTCTACGATCAGCAATCTACTCATGGGATTTCACTTTCACTTTCGAGGGTCGGCTCACGCGGCGACGTCCTCCAGGCGGCGGGGGAAGGTGAGACGGAAGGTGGTGCCGGCCCCGGAGCTCGCCACCAGCTCCAGGTCGCCGCCGTGGTCGAGCAGGATCTTCTTGGCGATGGCGAGACCGAGACCCATGCCCTCGCCGACGCGGCGGGTGGTGGCGTAGGGCTCGAAGACGCGGGGGCGGATCTCGGGCGCGATGCCGGGGCCGTCGTCGGCCACCTCCAGGAAGGCGCCGCGCGCCGCCTCCCCCGCCGTCAGCGTCACCGTGCCGCGGCCTTCTTCCGGGCCCTCTTCCGGTCTCTCCTCAAGAGCGCGGGTGGCGAGCGAGCTGTTGTCGCAGAGGTTCACCAGCACCTGGCGGAGCATGTCGCGGTCGAGCACGGCGGGCAGGGCGCCGTCCGGCCGCTCGAAGCGGAGCGTCAGATTGGGCCACGCGGCGGCGAAGGTGGCGACGAACTCCGCTACCACCGCGCCGAGGTCGTGCACCTGGAGGCGGGGCTGCGGCAGCCGGGCGAAGGAGGTGAACTGCTGGGTGAAGCGGCCGAGCCGCTCGAGCTCCTCGCCGACGCTCACCGCGACCTGCCGCGCCGGCGCCAGCTCGTCGCCGGCCAGCAGCCGCTCCAGCCGCGCCAGCTCCAGGCGGGCGGCGGTGAGCGGCGTCCGCATCTCGTGGGCGTGGCGGCGGGCCGTCTCCTGCCAGCCGGAGAGGTTCTTGAGATAGGCGAGGCGCTTGCGGGTCCGCGCCATGGCGCGCGAGGTCTCCTCGATCATGCCGGCGATCCGTCCCACCGTGTCGCGGCCGCGGTCGCCGATGGCCAGGTCTTCCTGGCCGTCGGAGAGCGCGATCAGGCCCATCCGCAGGCGCTCCAGGCGGGCGTCCAGGCGGCTCTGGCGGAAGAGCTGCGCGGCGCCGGCCGCGGCCAGCACGGCGAACACGGCGGCGAGGAGGATGGTCTCCCAGCGCCGGGTGATCCCCTGGCGGTTGTGCTCCAGGATGCGCAGGTGGTTGAGCAGCTCCTGCATCGCCTCGAAGCGGGCGTGGTAGACCTCGCGGTGGCCGGGATCGAGCCGCGCCAGGGCCTTCTGGTCCGCCATCGAGCTCTCCAGGGCGGAGACGATCTCGGGCTGCACCCCCAGCCGGAACCAGACGCCGGAGAGCTGCTGATCGAACAGCCAGAGCACCGCGGCGGAGGCGAGCAGCACGCCGCAGAGGGTGGCGACGGCGGCACGGACGTTCATCGCTTCCTCCCCGCGGGAACCGGCAGCTTCCACTCGTATTCGAGCAGAGCGGGCCTGCCGATCGAGGTGGCCATCAGCAGGTTGATCACCTGGCTGAACGATTCGGGCTGGTCCTCGACGGCGTCGGAGACCGCCCCGGCGCTGCCGGCCTTCTCGGCGGAGAGCGCCTGGGAGAACCAGCGCTGGGTGTCGAGCTGCTCGGACTGCGAGAAGGGGATGATCCGCAGCCGCACGTCGAGGCGCTGCGCGCCGGCGTCCGCGGGGGCGCGGACCAGCACCAGCCGCGCGCCGCGCCACCACTCGGCCAGGCGCTCGAAGGTGGGGAAGGAGACCCGCTCGGCGTGGCCCGAGCCGTCGATCCGGGTCACCAGGTAGACCTCGTCCCACAGGTCGTAGCGCACGTCCACGCGGGCGGCCCCCTTGACCTTGTGGCCGGAGGCGCTGCGCGCGTCCGCCGCGAAGACGAAGCTGGTGGTGAGGCCCGTTGCGAGCTGCTTGCGGACCTCCTCCTCGGCCAGGATGGGCGGCAGCCGGGTTAGCGCCAGGCCGTCCCGGGCCGTGTCGACGGATGGCGCCGGCGGCTGAACGGCGGCGAGCCGGGCGGCGAAGGCTGCAAGGAAAACCGCCAGGATCGCCAGGACCGGGGCGGCTCGCCTCAAGGCAGGACCTTTCCGAGGCTCAGGAAGGTGAGCGACGCCCGGATCCGTCCCCACTGGTTGCGATAGACGAGGGAGGTCTCGAACAGGAGGCGCCGGAGAGTGCTGTGCCCGAAGAGCGGCGAGGTCCGCTCGATGCCGAGCTCCGCGCCGGTCTCCCACCGCAGGTCGCGCAGGCGGCTCCGGGCGCGGGACCGCTGGAGCGTCAGCGAGTGCTGCAACCGGACGGAGCTCCCCAGGGTATTGAAGCTGGCGTTCGGCACCACCTGATCGCCGGCGAACAGGTTCTCGACCTGCGACCGACCGGCGGAGATCCGGCCCACCCCTGAGACCGTCTGGCGAGGGGTGATCGACCAGTACCGGACGGCGGAGACCGCCGCCAGCACCTGCTGGGACTTGAAGGGGGGAGCCGGCGTGGCGGTGAAGGACTCCTGGCTCGCCTCGACCAGGAGGCCGTGCGCGGCGAAACGGGAGGCCTCGAGACCCGCCGTGAGCGTGGAGCCCCGGGAGGGGACCACCGGGTCGTCGCTGGTGTCGTAGACCCACTTCGCCTCGGCCCGGCGGTAGCTCAGCTCGCCCTGATTGACGGAGCCCCGCTCGTGCAGGCCGAACGACGAGGGATCGGTCAGGATCTCCTCCCGGATGCCGGCGCCGCCGGCGCGGTCGCTCACCGCCATCTGGAAGGACTGGCGGCCGCCGAGGGGAACGGTGACGTTCAGCGACAGCCGCCGCGAATTGGTGAAGTCCCAGGTGGCGAACCGCGGATCGAGCCCCAGCGGCAGGGGCTCGCTGACGCAGCAGGAGTTGGTCGAGAAGCCGGCGTTGGCGAGGATGCCGCGATGGAAGAGGTCATACTGCGTGAAGCCGATCTGGACCCCCTCTTCGCTGTCGAGGGCGCCGAACAGCACGCCCGAGCGGCCCACGAACAGCCGCGCCCCCGCGAGGCCGCCGACAGCGGCGCTGTAGCGCCGGTCCTGCGAGGTGAATCCCCTGGACTCGAGATGGAGCGGCTCGCCGAACCGGTAGGCGCGGATCCACTGGTCGTAGAAGAACCACCGGGCCGGCTGGACCTCGACGACCAGCTCGAAGGCCCCGCGCCGGCTCCCCTTGCGCAGGGAGAAGCTGGCGTCGAGCACGAAAGGGAGGCGGTGCACGCGATAGATCGCCTGCCGGAGCTGGTCCTCCGTATACGAGCCGCCCTCCCGCAGCAGCGTCTCCACCCGGACGATGTTGGCGACCGCCGCCTTCGGCCCCTCGACGGTGATCTTCTCGATCAGGAAACGGTCCCTTTCCTGCGGCGGCTCCTCTCCCCAGACGGCGAGCGCGCGCAGGGCGAGCAGGAGCAGGAGCGGCAGGGTGCGCAGAGGCTGGTGCTTCAAGTCTCGGTTCCTCGGGAGTCGGCCACGGGCCGCCATGGTCGTGGCGTTGCGCTCCCGATCAGGGCAAGCGCGGTGCCGGGCGCTCCCCAGCGCTCCCCGCCGGCCATTCCGCCGGGGTAACCCGAGGGAAACAGAGGCGTATCGGGGGTTGGCGAAGACCGCGGGCGCGGGACGGGCGGTGTGGGGATCCTCGGTTCCTCCCTCGAAAGCGTATGGGGAAGCATACACCTGTCGTCCTTTCCCCTCCCCTTTGCGCCGGCCCCGCCGAACCATTAGAATGCCGCTTGTGACGAAGCGCACAACCGCGCCCGTCCCCCCGCAAATTCGAACATGACCGAGACCACGCCCGGCATCCGCATCCGTCCGCTCGATGAGATGGACATCAGCGACATCGTCGCCATCGACGAGAAGATCGGCGGCAAGTACCGGCCGGAAGTTTGGGAGCGCCGGATCGGTTATTACCTGCGCCGGGATCCCGAGTCCTCCGTCGTCGCCGAGATCGGCGGCGAGGTGGCGGGGTTCATGCTCGGCGAGGTCCGTTCCGGCGAGTTCGGCCTCGAGGAGCCGACCGGCTGGATCGAGGTCCTGGGGGTTGACCCCGACCACCGGGGCAAGGCGATCGGCCGCAGCCTGGCCGCGGCGATCCTGGAGCACTTCCGGCAGCGCGGCGCCCACAGCGTGCGCACGCTGGTGGACGAGGAGACGCAGGCGGACATCCGCCGGTTCTTCACCGCCCTGGGATTCGAGCCGTCCACTCTGAGACCGTTCGTCAAGACTCTGTAGGGGAGCAGGAGAGATCGGGATGAGCGTGAAGACCACCACCCTGCCGAAGCGATACCACGAGGCCGTCCTGCGCTGGCGCGACGTGTTCCTGCCGGATTACGACTTCCTGATCGAGAACTGGGACAAGCACTTCCCCAACGACTCCACCTTCGAGCTCTGCGCCTACCGCGAGATGGGGATGTGCACCGAGATCGAGTGCGGCGACCTGAAGGGAAAGCCGAAGGCGAAGAAGGCCTCCGAGCTGCTCCCCGAGCAGGCCCAGCACCTCTTCGGCGCCATCCGTGCCCAGGCCTCCACCGAGTTCGGCTCCATCCAGCAGCACCGCCTCACGCTCGCCCGCGCCCAGGAAGAGGAGGAGCAGTTCTGGATCCTCCGCATGATGGCCGAGGAGCTGCGCCACGGCTACCAGATGCTCCACCTGCTCGCCGAGGACGACTGGAGCGCCGTCTCCAGGGACTCCACCTCCGACGTCATCGACGACATCCTGTCGATGAACACCGGCTCCCACGTCCTCGGCGCCTTCAACATCGACTTCGACTCGTTCGTGGACAACGTGGTCTTCTGCGGCCTGATCGACCGGGTGGGCAAGTACCAGCTCCAGATGCAGAAGATCTCGGCCTACCAGCCGATGGCCGAGAGCATGCCGCAGATGCTGCGCGAGGAGGCCTTCCACCTCGCCGCCGGGGTGGTGCCGATGCGCCGCTGGGCCACCGCCGCCGCCAGGGGCGAGACCTTCGTCACCATGGAGGTGCTGCAGAAGACCCTCAACAAGTGGGTTCCGCGCGGCCTCGAGATGTTCGGCGACGAGCGCGGCGGCGCCTCCAACGTGCGCATGGGCCTCAAGCCGATGAAGAACGCCGAGGCGCAGACGCAGTACTACAAGGAGGTCGAGAAGCTGGTGCGCGACCTCAACGTGCGCTACCTGCGGGCCCGCGTCGAGAACCTCAATCACGGCCAGTCCGAGGCCGCCCTCGACCGCATCCTCGCCGGCGAGGCCGTCGAGGGCGTGCGCCGGGAGGACCTCCTGCACATGCCGCACCCGGAGTTCTTCCGCCGCCGCGGCGTCCCCGCCTTCCGCAAGGTCGGCTCCCAGGGCGAGACGTTCACCTCCCTCCCGGACTATCTCCAGCACCTGGTGCGCAGCCTCCCCGAGTCCTATCTCGCCAGCCGCGACTACAAGGACTACGTCGAGGCGCTCACCCAGTTGGAGGCCGGGACGCTGACGCTCGAGGCGGCCGCCGGCCGCATGCCGGCCCTGCGCCGCGTCGCCGGGGCCTGCCCGTGCTCGAAGTCGGTGCGCTGGGTGATCGACGAGCCCGCCGCGGCCGCGGTCGTCCAGCCGGTCTCATGATCCGCTAAAATCCGCCTGCGATGCCATCCTGGAGGAGGCGCTGAGATGAGTGCGTTCAATCGCCTGCTGGTCACAGGCCTCCCCGTGGTGCCGAAGCCGCTCGTCGGCCGGGTGGCTTCCCGTTACGTCGCCGGCGAGACCCTCGCCGACGCCGTCCGCATCGTCCGCACGCTCAACCAGCAGGGCGCCATGGCGACCCTCGACGTTCTCGGCGAGGAGGTGAGCGAGCGCGGCAAGGCGACCGCCGCCGTCGAGGAGTACCTGCAGGTCTTCGCGACGATCGACCGCGAGAAGGTCGACTCCAACGTCTCCATCAAGCTCACCCTCCTGGGGCTCAAGATCGACGAGGGCTTCTGCCGCGACAACGTGGCGCGCATCGTCGAGACCGCCCAGCGGTTCGGCAACTTCGTGCGCATCGACATGGAGGACCACACGACCACGGACGCGACGCTCCGCATCTACCGCGAGCTGCACGCCCGCTACGGCAACCTCGGCGTCGTCCTCCAGGCCTACATGCGCCGCACCCTGCGCGACATCGAGGAGCTGCCGGACCCCGGGGCCAGCGTCCGCCTCTGCAAGGGGATCTACGTCGAGCCCCGCCGCATCGCCTGGAAGGGCTATGAGACGGTGCGGCACAACTACGTCCAGGCCCTCGACAAGCTCTTCTCGCGCGGCGTCTACGTCGGCATCGCCACCCACGACGAGTTCCTGGCGTGCGCCGCCAGCGCCCTGATCGACAAGCACGGCCTGAAACGCGACCAGTACGAGTTCCAGATGCTCCTGGGCGTCGACGAGGAGCTGCGCCGCATCCTCATCGAGGCGGGCCACCGGCTGCGGGTCTACGTCCCCTACGGCCGCGACTGGTATCCCTACTCGATCCGCCGCCTGCGCGAGAACCCCGAGGTCGCCCGCCACGTCCTGCGGGCCATGATGTCCGGGAAGTTGTCCGGGAAGTAATGTCGGGGAAGTGATGTCGCGGACGCAAGTCTGCCATTTGACGTATTTGTCAACCGGGTGATATGCTTTCAGGCAACCTGACCTGATTTTTAGGATTTCGCATTGTCGAATATTTCGCCGAACACTTTGCCGAACACCATGGACGAACGGCACCGCTCGGATTCAGGCGACGTTGTCCAGTCCCGGGGCGACTCGGACACCGACGACATCGACATCTCGCCGGTCCACGAGAGCGGCCTGACCCAGACGTACGAGGGCGTCGTGCGCGAGCGCGGCAGCCATCCCCACGCCCAGGTCGAGACCGAGGCGGACATCATCCTCATCGCCCACCCCGAGAACCAGCGCCTGGGCTCGCGCTTCCGCCTGACGCCCGGCACCACCCTGGAGATCGGCCGCTCGGCGGCGGTCGGCATCAGCCTGCCCGAGGTGATGTCGATCTCCCGCAAGCACGCGCGGCTGCGCTACCTCGGCCCGGTGGTCACCGTCGAGGACCTGGGGAGCACCAACGGCACCTACATCAACGGCCAGCCCATCCACGGCCGCACGGTGCTGCGCAGCGGCGACCGCTTCCAGACCGCCGCCGTCCACTTCAAGTTCCTCCACGAGCGGGATGTCGAGAGCGCCTATCACCTGGCGATTTACGACTTGGTGGCCAAGGACGGGCTGACCGAGATCTTCAACAAGCGGAAGTTCGACGAGGAGCTGCAGCGCGAGTTCGCCCGCGCCGTGCGCCACCAGCGGCCACTGTCGCTGGTCATCTTCGATCTCGACGAGTTCAAGACCATCAACGACACCTACGGCCACCTCTGCGGCGACTTCATCCTCAAGCAGGTGGCCTCGCTGGCCCGCGAGATGGTGCGCCCCGAGCAGGTGCTCGCCCGCGTCGGCGGCGACGAGTTCGTGATCGTGGCGCCGGAGACCACCGCCGAGGGGGCCGAGACCCTGGCCTCCAAGCTCCGCGAGCGGATCACCGGCTTCGAGCACCGCTACGGCGACGTGCGGATCCCGGTCACCTGCTCCTTCGGCGTCGCCGAGCTCGGCCGCGAGATGACGATCCCGCAGGACCTCCACCA
>DASWRX010000075.1:0-131588 GCA_036402955.1 Thermoanaerobaculia bacterium | reverse complement strand
CAGCGGCTGCCGCCGGATGCGCACGCCGACCAGCCGCCGGGCGGAGATGCCGAGGCGGGTGAGCAGGGCGGCCGTGCCGAGCATGTACTCGCGGACCACGCAGTCCTCGCCGTCACGATCGGTGCCGACGGCGAGGATCCGCCCCGCCCGCTTCCCCTCGGGGTCCCGCACCTCCCGGCCGAGCAGGTGCTCGAAATGGATCGTCTTCACTCCTGGGCTCCCCCCTTCGCCGCCGCCGGGATGTGGGCGATGACGTGGTCGCGCAGCCAGCGCTCCCAGTCGAAGGCGGGGGTCTCGAGCGCCGCGACGTCGACCTTGATGTGGTACGGCGTGATCTCCTGCACCGCCGACCAGGGCACCCGGTAGACCGCGGTCTTGCGGACCTTGAGGCGGCGGCGCCATCCGTCGACCCAGCGCGCGAGCCGCGGATGGATGCGCTCCGCGAGCACCACTCCGCCCATCTCGATCGAGTCGATCCGCGGCGGCTTGCCGTCGCGCAGCTCCAGGACCAGCCCGTCGACCCGCCCCATCTTGATCTCGTCGCGGTCGACCACCTGCTTGTCGAGGACGTCCCGGGCCAGCTCCAGGTCGTCGGTCAGGTCTTTCAGCGCCTTCATCGCCATCTAGCTGCCCCCCACGATCATCAGCGGAATCGAGACCACGGCGAGGACCAGCGCCAGCGCCAGCGTCACCACCGTCACGGTGTTCGAGAGCCAGCCGTTGGCGTGCTCGCCGAGCAGCTTGCGGTCGTTCATCAGGAGCAGGAAGGGAATGGCGATGAACGGCAGCACGGCGGCGTTGACCGCCATGGTGAGGAGGGTCAGCTTCAGCGGATCGACGCCGAACAGGATGAGCAGCGCCGAGGCCAGGATGGCGCCGGTGTAGGTCAGGGAGAAGCGGGCGTCTTCCCGCGGATCGAGGTTCTCCCCCCAGTTCCAGCCGAAGGTCTGGGCGGTGGTGTAGGCCATCGAGAGCGAGACCTCGACGGCGGCACCGAGGCAGGCGATCCCCATCGCGGCGGCGAACAGGACGAAGCCCCAGAACGGGAAGGCTTCAGTGAGCACCAGGGCCGCCTGGTGGTAGTCGTCGACCTGGATGCCGCGCGGGGCGAGCACCACCGCGGAGACGACGATGGCGGCCAGGGCGATCACGCTGCCGAACCCCATGCCGATCACGGAGACGGCCCGGTTGACGCCGACGTAGGACTCGTCCCATTCGTCCTCCACCGCGCCGGAGGAGTAGAAGTAGAAGACGTACGGAGTGATGGCGGCGCCGATGAGGCTGACCGCCATGAACCAGTAGCGGGTTGGATCGTGGTGGGGCAGCGTGGGGACCACGCCCGCCAGGATCTGGCCGACCGGCGGATGATGCTTCCAGGCCGCCACCACGAACGCCAGGGTGATCAGACCGAGCAGCGACGAGCTGTTCTCGATGGCGCCGAAGGTCGACCGCCAGAGGAAGAGCCAGAGCAGCACCGAGACCGGCAGGGCCCAGAACGGCACCGGCAGCCCGGTGATCAGGTGCAGGGCGAAGCAGATGCCGCCGATCTCCGCGCCGAGCACCAGGAAGTGGACGAGCGACAGGATGATGAACGGGAACAGCCAGGCGGTGAAGCCCAGATGGGTGCGGATGGCGTCCGGCAGGGCCTGGCGCGTGGCCGCGGCGAAGCGCCCGGACATCTCGACCAGGAAGATCATCAGGACCGTTCCGAAGACCAGCGGCCAGAGGAGCTGCAGGCGGTAGACCGCCCCGGCCTGGGTGCTGGTCGCGATGTTCCCGACGTCGAAGAAGCCGCCGACGCTGGTGAGGATGCCGAGCGCGAGCGTCGCCGCCTTCTTCATGTTCATTGCGCCCCGCCCTCCTGCTTTTGCTTGGCGGAGGCCTGCCAAGCGGAGAACCGCGCCTGGAGCGCCGCGAGCTGCGCGACCTGCCGCGCCACCCCCGGCCGGTCCCCCTTCCTGGCGGCTCCCGCGAGAGCGTCGCCCGCCGCTTTCGAGTCCTTCATGAGTTGCAGGAGGGGGAGGCGGGCCTCGGGGCGGGCCTTGGACTTCCCGGCCGCGTCGGAAACGTTGTCGAGGTCCTTCCGGGCCTCGGCGACGGTCGACTTGACGAAGGATTTCGGGACGCTGTTGGCGTTCCACTGCTCGCCGGTCCACCGCAGGGTGGCGAGCCAGGAGCCGGCGGGCCGGGCCTGCTGGATCAGGTCCTCCTCAGGGGATTTCGACTGGCAGGCGACGAGCGCGCCGGCGGCGAGCGCGAGCGCGATGCCCCCCGCGCGGAGCGAACACCGCGTCCTGGACCATCCTGCAGAGAAGAGAGTCTTCATCGCGAAAGCCCGGCCGATACGACGACTGCGTAGCGCTGGACAAGCAATCGTCGTGCCGGGCTTCGCGTCACGCCTCTCCCTCTAGGCCTCTCCCTTCAGCGCGAGCTGCGGCTCGGTCATCGAGGCGCGGCGGGCGGGCAGGTAGGCGGCCACGGCGGCCACCGCCAGGAGCACCAGGGCCACGCCGGCGTAGGTCGTCGGATCGCTCGCGCTGACCTCATAGAGGAGGCTCCGCATGCCGCGGGTGGCGAGGAACGCTCCCGCGAGCCCCACGGCGGCGCCGGCGAGCGCCAGCGCCAAACCCTGCGTGACCACCATCCGCAGCACCCGGTCGCGCGAGGCGCCGAGCGCCATGCGGATGCCGATCTCCTGGGTGCGCTGGCGGACCGCGTAGGCGATCACGCCGTAGATCCCCACCGCGGCGAGCACCAGGGCGATCGCCGCGAAGCCGCCGAGCAGGAGCATGTAGAACCGGGACTGCGACGTCGCCGTGGCGACCAGCCCGCTCATCGGCTGCAGCCCGTAGACGGGGAGGTCGGGGTCGAGCTCGCGCACCTTGGCCTGCACCGCGGCGGCCACCGCCTGCGGATCGGCCGTGGAGCGCAGGACGACCGCCAGCGACTCCATCGGGACCTGATCGTAGGGGAGGAACAGTTGGGGATCGACCTTCTGCTCCATGGCGTCCTGCTTGACGTCGGCCACGATCCCCACGATCTCCCCGCCCTGCGGGACGCCGTCGACCCTCAATCCGAGATCGACCCGATGTCCGAGCGGATCCTCGTTCGGGAAGAAGTGGTGAGCGGCGGTCTCGTTGATCACCACCACCCGCGGGGCGCCGTCGCGGTCCCGCGGGCTGAAGGTCCGGCCGCGCACGGTCCGGATCCCCATGGCCTCGAAGTAGTCCGGGGTGGCGGCGGCCACCCGGATCGCCTCCTCCTTGCCCACCGGCAGGGGCGGGCGCCCGGCGATGGTGAAGTCGAGCACGTTGACCTGGCCGGCGAACGGCATGCCGTAGACCGTCGCCCCCGCCGCGTCCACACCCGGGAGGCCCTGCATCCGCTCCAGCAGCCCTGACGTGAAGGCCCGCAGCTTGGCGTTGTCCGAGTACCGGCTCTCCGGCAGCGAGAGGTTGAACGTCACCACGCGGGCCGGCTTGAACCCGGGGTCCACCTCCTGGAGACGCTGGAAGCTGCGGATCAGCAATCCGGCGCCGGCCAGCAGCACCACGGCGAGCGCCATCTCCACCACCACCAGGGCGCTGCGGGCGCGGGTGCCGGCGCGCCCCTTGGAACCGCGGGTGCCCTCGCGGATCACGCCGCTGAGGTCGGTCCGGGAGGTCTGGAGAGCGGGAGCGAGACCGAACAGGAGGCCGGTCAGCAGCGAGATCCCCAGCGCGAAGAGCAGCGCCGCGCCGTCGATGCCGACCTGGTCGAGGCGGGGGATCCCCCGCGGGCCCATCGCGATCAGGGCCCTCGTCACCCATGCCGCCAGGGCCACCCCGGCGGCGCCTCCGGCGAGCGCCAGAACCAGGCTCTCGGTGAGGAGCTGCCGGATGATGCGGGCCCTCCCCGCGCCGAGGGCCACCCGGATCACGATTTCCCCCTCGCGCGCCGCGGCGCGCACCAGCAGCAGGTTCGCCACGTTGGCGCAGGCGATCAGCAGGACGAGGCCGACCGCCCCCAGGAGCAGCAGCAGCTTCTTGCGCACATCGCCCACCATCGAGTCCTGGAGCGGCGTGAGCGTCATGGTCTTGAAATAGCTCGCGTTGGCCTCCGGATACTGGGTGGAGAGCCGGCGCCCGATCACGTCCGCCTCGGCCTGGGCCTGCCGCAGCGTCGCCCCGGGCGCGAGCCGGGCGATGCCGGCGAAGAAGACCGCGCCCCGCTCCTTCAATTCCTCCGGCGCGAACACCATCGGCACCCAGACGTCGGCGGCGGCGGGGAGCTGCACGCCCGCCTTGAGAATGCCGACCACCGAGTACGGCTGGCCGTTGAGAGTCACGGAACGGCCGACCAGACCGGGATCGCCGCCGAAGCGCTGGCGCCAGAGCTTCTCCGAGACGATGGCGGCGCGCGGCGCGCCGGGCCGGTCCTCTCCCGGGGCGAAGGTGCGGCCGGCGAGCGGCCGGATGCCCAGCACCTTGAAGTAGTTGGCGCCCACCCAGGCCGCCGGCAACCGTTCCGGCTCGGCGCCGTCGCCGCTGAGGTTCAGGGTGCCGCCGTGGGCCGGCGCAGCGTCCGCGAGCGCGTGGCTCGCCGCCCGCCAGTCGAGGAAGTTGGGGACGGAGAAGGCGCCCTGTTTCTCCCCTTGGGGAGTCACGAAGTAGGGGCGGACCAGCCGCTCCGGCGCCCCGAAGGGGAGCGGGCGCAGCACCACGCCGTAGACGACGCTGAAGATGGCGGTGGTGGCGCCGATGCCGAGCGCCAGCGTCAGCACCGCCACCAGGGTGAAGCCGGGGCTCTTCAAGAGCTGCCGGCCGGCGAACCGGAGATCCTGTCCGAGCTCCTCGAGCCTCTCGATCCACTTCATCTGTCTCTCCTTGCCCGCGTCGAGGGCGCAGCAGTACACCCGCGTTGCATCCAGATCCCCGAACCGGCGCCGGGCCTCCACCCGCGCC
Source organism: Thermoanaerobaculia bacterium (assembly GCA_036402955.1). Classification (GTDB taxonomy): domain Bacteria; phylum Acidobacteriota; class Thermoanaerobaculia; order Multivoradales; family UBA5704; genus DATARR01. The sequence continues at coordinate 126,645 of DASWRX010000075.1, read as the reverse complement.
TGCTCCTGCGGCCAGCCCTGGTCGGCCAGCTCGGCCGCCACCAGGTCGAGATGGAAGCGCAGCTCCTCGTCGACGTCCGCCGCGACCTGGGCGGGGGTGCGCCGGGGGAACCGGAAGGCGCGCCGGCCGGGCATGGGCTCAGGCGGTCTCCAGCACCTTGGAGACGGCTTCCACGTAGCTCCGCCAGGTCGAGACCTCCGCCTGGAGCGCGGCCCGCCCCTCGTCGGTCAAGCGGTAGAACTTGGCCCGGCGGTTGTTCTCGGAGAGCCCCCACTCGGCCTCGATCCACCCCTTCCGCTCCAGGCGGTGAAGGGCCTGATAGAGAGCGGCGTCCTCCAGGCCCAGGGCGCCGTCGCTGCGCTGGCGGATCGAGCGCGAGACGTCGTAGCCGTGCATCGCGCCCCAGGAGAGCGCCTTGAGGATCAGGACCGCGACGGTCCCCTGCATCAGGTCGAGAGAAGTCTTCGGCATCGGTGTTCCCTCATAACGTGAGGGGAAGGATACGCCTCGGAGGGCAGGGTTGTACAGTCCCCGCAGGCGCTCCGAGTGCCGGGTGATCTGTTCCGGCCCTGGGGAAGGCCCGCTGGCCGCCGGCGAGGGCCAAGAGCGATCAGCCGGCGGCCGAGGCCCCGGACCTCCCCGCCATGACGCCGCATCTGATTGCGGGTTGCGGTTATAAGTCGCGAGAACCTAGAATCGCGCGATGCCAGAGATCGCACGTTTTTTCGGAATCGTCGTTCGGATGTACGTCGAAGCGGATGCGCCACACCATACGCCGCACTTCCATGTCTACTATCAAGACGCGGTGGCGATCTATGGCATTGAGCCGGTCGAGTTGGTGGCTGGCTCAATTCCCAAACGGCAGGAGCGCCTTGCGGAGGCTTGGGCGGAGCTTCACCAAGCCGAGTTGATGACGAACTGGGAGAGGTTGCAAAAAGGCCAGCTCCCCTCCAAGATTGAGCCCCTGAGGTAGTCGGTATGAACCACTCCATCCATCGCGTCGTGAGTTTCGACCCCGTGGCGCTCTACATCCTGCGTGTCCACTTCGAAGACGGTGCCGAGCAGACCATCGACTTCAGGCCTGTGCTGGAGGGAGAGATCTTCGGCCCGCTCCGCGATCCCGAGTTGTTCCGCCAGGTGCGGATCGATCCGGAAGCCCACACGCTGGTGTGGCCCAACGGAGCGGACTTCGATCCTTCGACGCTCTATGACTGGCCCCGTGCGGGAAAGCGGCTCGAAGCCCTGGCGCGTGCATGGGCCTTGCCGCCCTCAGGACGGACGTCCGCCGCTTAGCCGAGCCCCCGGTCAGGACGCGCTGGGGAGGCGGCCGCCCGCGTGCTCGCCGGGCTCGGTGCCGTGCTCGCGCAGGTAGCGGTTGACGACGTCCAGGGCATCGCCGTCCGCCTTCATCTCGCCGTCGTCGAGCCAGATGCAGCGGGTGCAGTTCTTGGTGATGGCCAGGGTGGCGTGGGAGACGATGAGTACGGTCGCGCCGGAGGAGTGGAAGCTGCCGATCCGCTGCTCGCACCTGGAGGTGAAGGTGGCGTCGCCCACCGAGAGCACCTCGTCGAGGATCAGGATGTCCGGCACCCAGGCGGTGGCGATGGAGAAGCCGAGGCGGGCCTGCATGCCAGAGGAGTAGTTGCGCAGCGGCGAGCGGATGAAGTCCCCCAGGCCGCTGAAGTCCACGATCTCGTCGACCTTCGCGTCGATCTCGCGCTTGGTATGGCCGAGCAGGAGGGCGTTCAGGTAGATGTTCTCGAGGCCGGTCAGCTCGTAGTCGAAGCCGCTGCCGAGCTCCAGGATGGGGGCGATGCGGCCGTCGATCCGGGCGGTCCCCAGGGTGGGCTTGAGGACCCTGGAGATCACCTTGAGCAGCGTGCTCTTGCCGGCGCCGTTGCGCCCGATGATCCCCAGCGTCTCGCCGCGCTCGATGGTGAGGTCGATGTCGCGCAGCGCCCAGAGCTTCTCGTAGGAGAGCGACCCGCGCAGGAAGTGGATGGCGTACTCCTTGAGCGAGGGGACCCGCTGCTTGGCCAGCCGGTAGCAGAGCGAGATGCCCTCCAGGCGGATGCTGGGCTTGGCCATCAGATGTAGAACGGGATGCGGTCGCTGCTGCGGCGGAAGGCGTAGATGCCGAGCAGGAGCGCCGCGACCGCGATCCCCAGCGAGACGCTGAGATGGCTCAAGGGGGGCACCTTGCCCCGGAAGATGGGATCGCGGAAGACCTCGAGGATGGACCGCACCGGGTTGAAGCGGACCAGCGGCCGGTAGCGGGAGTTCTTCAGGATCTCCATCGGGTAGAAGATCGGCGTCAGGTACATGAGGATGGAGAGCAGCACCCCGACCAGCTCGACGACGTCGCTGAAGAAGACCGCGAGCGGCGAGAGCAGCAGCCCCGCGCCCAGGGTGAACAGCGCGGCGAGCAGGATCGACACCGGCAGGAACAGCAGCGAGGGCCCCATCGGATGGTGGGTCACCAGCAGGATGAGGAACAGCGGCAGCAGCGCGAGGACGAGGTTGATCACCCCCGAGATGACCGTCGCCAGGGGGAAGACCTCCTTGGGCACCGGGAGCTTGCGGAGGATCGGCGAGTTCCCCTTGAGGCTGTTCATCGAGGAGACGATGCTCTGGCTGAAGAAGTTCCAGAACAGGATGCCGGAGAGCGCGTAGACCGGATAGTTGTTGGTGCCCTCTTCGAGCTTGAAGCGGAAGAGCGAGCTGAAGACCACCTGGAGGACCAGCATCGTCAGCAGCGGCTGGAGCATGGTCCAGGCGAAGCCGATCGCCGAGCGCCGGTAGCGGACTTTCAGCTCCCGGGCGACGAGGGCGAAGACGAGGTCGCGATAACGGTAGATTTCTAGCATAGGGGCGCGCCGGGGAAGGCCGGAGGGCTTTCTACACCCTATGGGAGAGGATGGCAAGCGTCCAGCGCCGCGCGAACGGCCCGGTCGTCCTCCCGCCAGCCGGCGCGCCGGGCCGCGGAGACGAACGGGCGGGCGATCCGGCGGCTGGCCAGGCGCAAGCCGGCGCCAGATCGGAGGGCGGCCTCGGCGCGGGCGGCCCAGGCCCTGCCGCGGTGCTTGCGGGCCCAGCGCAGGAGGTCGCTCCAGAGCAGCTCCGGCTGCTGCCGCCGGCGGGCCCCGGGATCGCGGCCGATGGTGGCTCCGTGGTGATGGAGCACGGGGAAGTCCGGCCGCACCTCTACCCGCCAGCCGGCCCGGCGGACGCGCAGGCAGAAGTCGAGATCCTGGGCATAGAAGCGGAACCCCTCGTCGAGCGGACCGGCGGTCTCCCAGACCTCGCGCCGGAACGCCATGGCCGCCCCGGTCACCCAGTCGACGCTCCTCGGACCGGCTGCGGCGAGCGGCCGAGCCCGCCGGTAGAGCGGCAGCCGCGCCAGCAGGGAGGGGAGACCGCTCGCCAGGGCGAAGAACCAGGCGAGCGACGGCTCGCGACCGCCGCTCCACTGCGGCGAGCCGTCCGGATAGTGGAGCAGGGCGCCCGCGATCCCCAGCCGGGGCTCGCGCGCGAAGACCCCGGCCAGCCGCTCGAGGCCTCCGGGCATGACCTCGGTGTCGCTGTTGAGGAGCAGGAGGATCTCCCCGCGCGCCCGCGCCAGCCCCGCGTTGGCCGAGCGGGTGAAGCGGGCCGGCGCCTCGTTGCGCAGGACGATCAGCTCCGGATGGTGCTCTCGCGCCGCCTCGGCGGTGCCGTCCCGGCTCGCGTCGTCCACCAGAATCACCTCCGAGATTGCCTCCATACCGGGAAGGCGAGCGGTCTGGAGGGACTCCAGGCAGCGCAGCGTCAGCTCCCGCGTGTCGTGCGTGGGGACGACGATCGAGAGGAGGGGAGGGGCCATACGACCGGCCATTCTATGGTTTCGCTCCTGGGTTTCTCTGAAATGGCCGGATCGGGTCACGGTCTTCCCAGGCGCCTGCACCTATAAGAGGCAAGCAACATCCGGGCGCGGCATCGGCTCGTGAACAGGGGGTACGGTCTTGGCCATGAGGACGATCACCTACGAGGAAATCCGAAGCCTGGTCCGGCTCGAAGACGTCATCGATCCGGTCCGGGAGTCGTTCAAGAGCTATTCGAGGGGGCGGGCGAACATCCCCGCGGTGCAGCATCTGGAGATGCCGGCCCGCAAGGGAGGGGCCCTGCACATCAAGACGGGGCATGTGGAGCCGCTCGACTTCTGCCTGGTGAAGGTCGCCTCGACCTTTCCGGAGAACACCCGGCGCGTGTCGCCGACGCCTTCGATCAACGGGGTGATCGTGATCTTCAGCGCCCTCGACGGCGAGCCGCTGGCGGTGATCGAGGATCGCGCGTGGATCACCCAGCTCCGCACGGCCGGCGCCGGCGCCGTGGCGGCGGAGGCGCTCGCCCGTCCCGACGTCCGGACTCTGGGCGTGGTCGGCTCGGGGACCCAGGCGCGGCTGCAGGCCGACGCGGTGCTCCACGCCTGCCCGGGCATCCGCAAGGTGCTCGTCTGGGGGCGCACGGCGGACCCGGCGCGGCGTTTCGCCGAGGGGCTGCGGGCCCGCTACCCGGACCTGGAGGTCGAGATGAAGGGCTCTCCCGAGGCGGTCGCGCGGCCGGCCGACGTCCTGGTGACGGCCACCTACGCGACCGAGCCGATCGTGCGCGGCGAGTGGCTGGCCGAGGGGGTGCTGGTCATCGGCATGGGGGCCGATTCCATCCACAAGCGCGAGCTGGATCCAGAGGTCCTGCTCAGGGCCGACAAGGTCTACGTCGACAGCCGCTCGCAGAACGAGATCCTGGCCGAGGTCGGCCACGGCATCCGCACCGGGCTGTTCGACGCCGGACGGATCGATGCCGAGATCGGCGACGTGCTGATCGCCGCCGAGGAGGGCCGGCCGGGCCGGACCTCGGAGAGCGAGCGCATCGTCTGCAAGCTGACGGGCGTGGCGGTGCAGGAGATCTTCGTCTGCGACTTCCTGCTGCGTTCTTTCGGCGTGCTGGCGCGCGACCCGATGGTGGACGACCTCCACGTCGAATCCAAGGCGGCCCCCTAAGGCTCCAGCCCCTGGTAGATCTCCTGGATGCTCGGGGCGAGCCGCTGGATCTCCTCGAGGTGCAGCTCCGAGAGTTGCTGGAGGGTGCGGAGCCCCAGCGGGGTGAGCCGCAGGCGCACCACCCGGCGGTCCCCGGCGTCCTCCTGCCGCTCGACCAACCCTCCCTTCTCCGCCCGGTCGACCAGCCCCACGGCGCTGTGGTGGCGCAGCATCAGGTAGCCGGCGATGTCCCCGATGGTGGGCCCCTGCTCGGTGCCGTGCCCGCGCACGGCGAGCAGGAGCTGGTGCTGGGCCGGGGTCAGTCCCGCCTTCTCGGCCTGCTCCTCGCTCCAGTGCAGAAAGCGGCGCAGGCCGGTCCGGAACTGGAGCAGCCGCCGGTAGTCAGCGTCTTCCAGGTCGCAAGCCATGGGCAGAGTGTATCGCATGGGAATGCCGGGAGAGCGCCCGTGCACGCGGTCGCCATCGGCACCGGCGGACCGTTCGGCGCCGAGGGGCCGATCATCGGCTGGCGGTTCCTGGCGCAGCGGTTGCCGGAGAAGTAGGCTCTCAGTCCGGCCAGGCCCGCTGCTGGGCCAGCGTCGACTCCCAGTGGGCCTTCAGCTCCACCATCGAGTCGCCGCCCAGCTTCTCCAGGAAGGCGTCGGCCAGCACCAGGGCCACCATGGCCTCGGCGATGACGCCGGCGGCGGGGAGCGCGGTCACGTCGCTGCGCTCGTACTGCGAGGTGCGCGCCGCCAGCGTGTCGAGGTCGACGCTGGGCAGCCCCTTGCGGAGGGTGGCGATGGGCTTCTTGTAGGCGGTGAGGACGAGGTCCTCGCCGTTGGTGACGCCCCCCTCCAGGCCGCCGGCGCGGTTGGTGGGGCGGGTCCAGCGGCCCTCCGCCGTCCGCTCGATGGCGTCGTGGGCGGCGCTGCCGAAGCCGCGCGAGGCGTCGAGGCCGGCGCCGATCTCCACCGCCTTGACGGCGTGGATCGAGAGCAGCGCCTGGGCGAGGCGGCCGTCCAGCTTCTCGTCCCACTGCACGTGCGAGCCGAGCCCCGGCGGCACGCCGTGGGCGATCACCGTCACGGCGCCGCCCAGCGTGTCCCCCTCCTCCTTGGCCCGCTCGACGAGACCGACCATCTCGGGCTCGAGAGCGCGGTCGATGGCCCGCAGGGGCGAGGTCTCGTCGACGCCGAGGAGTTCCTCCCAGGTGGGGACCGGCCGGTCGGCGCCGACTGGGCCCAGCGAGCGGACGCCGCTACGGATCTCGACGCCGAGCTCGGCCAGCAGCATGCGGGCGAAGGCGCCGGCCGCGACGCGGGCGGTGGTCTCGCGGGCGGAGGCCCGCTCCAGGATGTCGCGCAGATCCCGCCGCTGGTACTTGATGCCGCCGGCGAGGTCGGTGTGCCCCGGCCGCGGCGACTTCAGGCGCCGCAGCTCCGCGGCGTGGGGATCGACCGTCTCGGGCCCCATCACCTTCTCCCAGTTGGCGTAGTCGCGGTTGGCGATCCACAGCACCAGGGGCGAGCCGAGGGTCTCGCCGCCGCGGACGCCGCCGCGGACCTCCGCCGTGTCCTTCTCGATCTGCATCCGCCGGCCGCGGCCGAACCCGTGCTGGCGGCGGGCGAGGTCGCGGGCCAGCAGGTCGAAGTCCACCCGCAGTCCGGCGGGCAGGCCCGTGAGGATCGCGGTGAGGCCGGGGCCGTGGCTCTCACCGCCGGTCGTCAGATGAAGGCGGCGCATGCGGGGAGGATATCAAGGCGAGGGCGACCCGCGGTAAGCTTCCCCGCCCATGAGCACCGACGCGCCTGCCTCCACCTGGTCCCCGATCCTGCCTCCGGACACCGCCGACCGCGCCCTGCGCGTGGTCGGGACGATCGCCGCCGATCTCCGGGCAGCCCTGAGCGCGCCGCGCCCGGAGTCTCTCTCCTGGGTCCGCCGAGGCCCCTCGCTGGCGGGAGGGGACGCGGGGCAAGCCTTCTTCTTCACCTATCTGGATCTCGCATCGCCGGGCCGGGGGTACGACGACGACGCTATGCTGCTGCTCGAGCGGGCGACCGAGGCGACCGCCGAGATCCAGTCCCCCCCGAGCCTCTACAGCGGCTTTTCGGGAGTCGCCTGGACGCTGGAGCACCTGCGGGGAAGGCTGTTCGAGGTCCACCCGCAGGAGGACCCCGGCGAAGAGGTGGCCCAGGCGCTCGCCGAGCACATCGGGATCACGCCGTGGCTCGGCCATTACGACCTGATCTCGGGGCTGGTGGGTTTCGGGGTCTACGCGCTGGAGCGGCTGCCCCGTCCCGGCGGGCGGGAGTGCCTGGAGCGGGTGGTGGCGCGCCTCCGGGAGACGGCGGAGCGCCGGCCCGACGGCCTGACCTGGCGCACGGTGCCCGAGCTCATGCTGCCGAAAGAGCTGGAGGATTTTCCTCAGGGGAACTTCAATGTGGGCGTGGCGCACGGCGTCCCCGGGGTGATCCCCGTGCTCGCCCAGAGCTGCGCCCTGGGCCTGGACGCGCGGGACCTCCTGGACGGCGCCGTGGCCTGGCTCTTCGCCCAGAAGCTGCCGGAAGGGGCCGACTCGTTCTTCCCCTACAGCGTGGCCCCCGATTTCGAGCCGCGGCCCACGCGCCTCGCCTGGTGCTACGGCGATCTCGGGATCGCCGTCACCCTGCTGGTGGCGGCGCGGGCGGTGGGGGAGGCCGGCTGGGAGCGCGAGGCCTTGGAGATCGCCCGCCGGGCCGCCACCCGCCGGGAGGTATCGGGGGTGGTTGACGCCGGCCTCTGCCATGGCGCGGCCGGCAACGCCCACCTCTTCAACCGCCTGTATCAGGCGACGGGCGATTCCATCCTCAGGGAGGCGGCCCTCCACTGGCTCGGCCGCACCCTCGACTTCCACCAGCCGGGCCAGGGAGTGGGCGGTTATCTGATGTGGATCATGGGCGAAGGGGAGGAGCTAGACTGGCGGCCCGACGCCGGCTTCCTCACCGGCTCGGCGGGCGTGGGGCTCGCCCTGCTCGCCGCCGCGACGGCGATCGAGCCCGAGTGGGACCGGGTGATGATCGCGGATGTCCCTGGTGTCCCTAGTGTCCCTTAGGCCCCTTTTTCCTCCCGCCCGGCCCCGCCCTTGCGCTCCCGAGCCGCCCTCGACTCGTAGAGCAGGTACAGGAAGTCGTAGAGCACCATCTCGTGCGCCCGTTGCGCCGAGCGGATGATCCGGTTGACGTGCATGTGCACGTAGCTGGGCGCGAGATCGGCGAGCGTCTGATTGAGCCGGCTCTCCCGCTGGAGCTCGAGCAGCTCGTCGACGATCGGGACGGACCGCTCGGAGCGCTGCCGCAGGACGGCGAGCGCCGGTGCCAGCTCGCTCTCGGCGTCGCCCGCCGGATCGAGCAGCGGCATCAGGCTCCGCCACTCCTGGCGGAACCGCTGGTCGAGCTGCACGCGCAGCCCCTTGCCGCCGCCGAACTCGCGGGAGAACCCCTCGCGCATGCCGCGCAGCACGCGCATCCGCGTCTCCATGTCGAACCGTAGATCGCCCAGCAGCATGTCGATCCCTCGCAGGGCGAGGCGCCAGCGGAAGTCGGCGCCCTCATCCCCTTCCAGCATCTCCAGGATGGCGAGCACGGCGTCGCTGTCCACCTGGAACAGGCGCTCGGAGAGGAGGATCCCTTCCGGGCCGCCGTAGCGCTCGATCTCGCGCTCGTAGGTGTCGAGCTGCACCCTCCAGATGCGGCCGTCCGCGAGATGAGGGTCGAACGCCGCGTGCAGGCGCGGCAGCAATCCCGCCTGCAGCCGCGCCGGATCGCCATGGAAGCGCAGGCGCAGGTGCCACTCGGGATCGCCGTAGCGGATGAAGAACCAGCCGTCCGTCTCGCCCGCGGCCAGGGTCTCGCGCGCCACCGGCGCCACGATCTCGCGCAGCAGGCCGTCGGCGGTGGCGGTGCCGGTGTAGAGCTTGGCATACAGCCACTCGGAGCCGGGCGGGAAGGAGCGCCGCGCGGGAGCGGCGGCCGCCATTCCCGAAACGGTGGGCAGGGCGGCCTGCCCGGCCGTGGCGGCGACGGCGGCGTCCGCCTGCGAGGCCTTCGGCTTGCGCACGAAGGGCACCAGGATCTCGTTCAGGAAGCGGCCCTCGGGGCCGGTCGCGGCCAGCAGGTCCGGGCCGGGGAAGAACTCGACGAGCCGTGCCCGGTCCCGCTCCTCGATGACGTCGAGGAAGGTGTCGATCGAGAGGACGTTGTCGAGGTCGATCAGCAGCTCGTTGTCGGCGTCGACCAGCGACACGAGGCGGGGGAGGTTGCGCCGTTCCCGCCAGGCCTGGACGGCCCGGTGGCGCTCCGCTCCGGTCATCTTCGCCTTCGCCAGCTCCTTGATCTCCTCCTGCGGCATCCACCAGGTGGCGCGGGCGAGGACCAGGCGGCCGCAGGTCACCCGTGGGAGGAAGGGAGCGCTGTCGAGCGGCCCCCAACTCCAGGTCACGCCGCCGAGCACGCCCTGCGACTGCAGCATGCAGAGGAAGCGGTAGACGCCGAGGCTGCCGTGCCAGAAGTTGTGGGCCGAGGTGAGGCGGGGGATGACCTCCTTGCCGAGCCGCGCCGAGCGCAGCACGACCCGCGATCCCTGGACCGAGACCCGGAGGTCGTTGATGGGGATCTGCCGCTCCGGCGGCGCGCCCGAGAGGCCGAGGAAGGGGATCTCGTACTCGCGCAGCACCGGCCGCGCCAGGATGTTGCCGATGCGTCCCTGCGGCAGGTGGACGACCTCGGCGAACACGGCGTCCGCGCGGTGCGTCTCCTCGGCCCGCAGGTGTTCCTCGACCTGCCGGGAGAGCTCGGCGTCGGCGTGGCAGAACCTGCCGAGCAGGCGCGCTCCCGAGGGACCGCCGGCGTTCTCGAACAGGATCTGGAACTCGCCGCGATCGATCGCCTCCTGCGAGGCGGCGGCGAGGGTGACCATGACGTGGAAGGCGTCGGGGAGCGGCGGCTTCGGCGTCTGCGGGGGGGCCTGCGGGCTGTCCGGCGGCGCCATGCGGTCGAGGTCTTCGGGGGTGATCTCGATCCGCCGCTCCCCTTCCGCCAGAGCCCGGTTGAGCTTGGAGAGGAGCACGGCCTGGGTGCGTCCCCAGGCGACGGTCTGCTCGGCGGCCGCGCCGCCGATCCCGATGCCGCGCAGGAGCGGCGAGGCCTCGGCCCCGAAATCGCCCGAGCGCTCGAAGCCGATGCCGACCTCCTCGTCGAGCGCCTGGAGGAGCGGCACCTCGCGCGACTCGAACCGCTCGTTGAACTCCTTGCGGAAGCGTTCGAGCCCTTCGGACGGCCGATCGACGGCCAGGCGGAGCAGGACCTCGACGCCGCGCTGGATCTCCTCGAGCACGGCGGCGCCGAGCGCCGGCTGGTCCGCGGGCTTGACCATGTCGAGCTGGAAGAGGCGCGACATCTCGACCGGGGTGGGCAGCTCCTTCAGCGCCTCGGCCACCTCCTCGTAGCGGGCGGGAGCGGCGCCCGGACCGCCGGCGTCGAGCTCCTCCAGCGTCGTGCGGATGCGGGCGAGCTTCCCGGCGGCCTGGGAGGTGGCGGGGATCCGGGTCAACTGCTCGATCACGCCGTGGATCGCTTCGGGGCCGGTGACCGGGGTCGAGAGGTCCGAGACCAGGATCTGGCTGTCGATCAGCTCGGTGACGAACTCGGACGCCTCGTCGATCGTGACCTCGCCGTCGGGATCGAAGGCGACGAGCGCCTCGGCGATCTCGCGGGCGCGGGCGCCCCCTTCGGCGCGGCGCAGGGCCTCTTCCAGATAGTCGTTCGAGTCGACCGCCACCAGGTGGTGCGAGCGGACCTTCTTTTCCAGCCGTGCCTCGGCGTAGCGCAGCCGGCCGGCGGCGCGGTAGAGGCTGGAGTTGGGGCGGTAGACCAGCTCCGCGCGCACCGCCGGATCGCGCGCCAGGTCCTCGCAGAGCGCGAAGAGGTAATCCATGTCGAGCCGGGTGTGCCGCTCGTAGGCGGCGCGGGGGCCGACGGCGATGCGGGTGGCCGACCCCGGAGCGGATTCGACGGGGCCCAGCGAGCAACCGGAGAAGAGGCCGAACGGCGTGGCACGGGCGATCATGCGGTAGATGTAGCGCACCAGCGCCCGCTCGGCGCGCTGACCTTTCTTGTTGTCCGGCTGCGCCCGCCAGGCGGCGAGGCTCTCATAGAGCGAGGGGGAGGCCAGGAACACGGCCTCCAGGACCTCGGGCCGTTCCGCCAGGGCGGCCAGCCGGGCGCGCAGGCGCTCGCGGTCGGCGGCCAGCGCCTTTTCCAGGCCTTCGGGATTCCCGTCGGTGTCAGCGGCGGCCGCCGGCGCCTCGAGCCCCTCGCCGAAGGCCTCCAGCTCCTCGAACGGCAGGAGGGGGGTGCGGAAGGCGAAGAAGCCGGAGGGGGTGAACGGCCGGTCGGGCGTCGCCTTAGCCATGGCCCTCTCTCTCGAAGTCGATGAAGCCGCGCTCGACGTCGGTCGAGACGAGGCGGACCCGCACGCGGTCGCCGACGTCCAGCCCCCGGAAGCCGCGCTCGAGGCGGCCCTCCACGAAGGGATGGCTGGTGGTGCGCACCCAGGTCCCCTTGTCCGAGGCGCCGGTGACGATGGTGTCGAAGCTCTGGCCGACTCTGGTTTCCAGCAGCAGGGCCGCCGCCGACTTGCGCACCTGCCGCTCCACCTTTTCGGCGGCGTCCTCCTGGGCCGTGCAGTGCAGCGCGAGCTGGTTCAGCTCGTCGTCGGAGTAGGGAGCCGGCCGGCGGGCGAAGGCCGCCTTGACCAGGCGCTGGGTCAGCAGGTCGGGATAGCGGCGGTTCGGCGCCGTGGCATGGGTGTAGTCCTTGACGGCCAGGCCGAAGTGGCCGGGCGGATCGCCGCCCGGGGGATCGAGCACGTACTCGCCCCGTCCCAGGAGCTTGACCACGGCCAGCGACAGGTCGGGGAAACGGTCCGGCGCCTCCTTGTGGCGGCGCTCCAGGAACTCGTTCAGGGCCTGGGAGTCCGGATCGGCGGGGAGCTTCTCGCCGAGCCCCGCGGCGAGCTCGACGATGCGGGGCCAGCGCGCCGGGGTGCGCACCACGCGGCGGATCGACGGCAGCCCGTGCGCGTCGAGGAACCGGGCCGTGACGCCGTTGGCGGCGATCATGAAGTCCTCGATCAGTTGCTTGGCGCGGTTCGGCCGCTCCTCCTTGAGGTCGGTCACCTTGCCGTCGACGAGCACCGCCCGCGACTCCAGAGTCTCGAGGTCCAAGGCCCCCTGCTCGTGGCGCAGCCGCCGCAGTCGCTGGGCGGCCTGGTCCTGGAGCTTCACCTGCGCGTCGATCCCCGCCACCTGGGCCATCCGGGGCGGCATCGGGCCCTCGCCTTCGAGCCACGCGGCCACCGCGTCGTAGGCCAGTTGGGCGCGGTTGCGCACCTGCGCCGGGTAGACGTCCGAGCCGGCGATCGAGCCGTCGGCCGCGACCGTCATCTCGATCACGATCGCCAGCCGGTCCTCGCCGTCGTTGAGCGAGGTGAGGCCGGTGGACAGCCGCTCCGGCAGCATCGCGAAGATGCGGGCGGCGGTGTAGACCGAGGTGGTGTTGGTCCGCGCGTGAGCGTCGATGGCGGAGCCGTTCTTCACCAGGGCGTCGACGTCGGCGATGGCGACCAGGACCTTGACGGCCTCCCCGGGCAGTGCCTCCGCCACCTCGATCTGGTCGAGATCGCGGCTGTCATCGTTGTCGATCGACGACCAGAGGAGGTCGCGCAGGTCGCGGATGGACGGGTCGCCGCCCGGCGAAGCCGGCGCCAGCCGCTCCGCTTCGGCCATCGCCGCCGGTGGAAAGTCGGGCTCGAGCCCGCGGTCGCGCATGGCGCCGCGGGCGATCGCTGCGAGGTCGTGGTGCCTTGGGTCACGCATGGGGGCAGAGGATAGCAGGCGCTAGGTACCGGGAGCGATCCCGGGAGCGATCCCGGCCAGCCGCTCGAAGGGAGCGCGGATCGGCTCGGGGGTCCGGCAGGGCCGGCCGCTCCCCTTCTCGATCCAGATGTGGTCGGTCGCGCCGGTGACCAGCCGCTCACTTCCCTTGCGGACCTCGTAGGCGAAGCGCAGGCCGCGACTCCCCATCCGCTCGCACCAGCAGGCGACCCGCACCACGTCGCCGTAGCGGCAGGGACGGTGGTAGCGGGCCTCGACGCCGGTGACCATCAGGAGATAGCCGAGCCGCTCGATGTCGGCGTAGTGGAAGCCGGAGACCGAGCAGAGGCGCGTGCGGGCGAGCTCGAACCAGACGACGTAGTTGGCGTGATGCACGACGCCCATCTGGTCGGTCTCGGCGTAGCGCACCTCGACGTCGATCTCGGCGCGGACGGGCTGGGAAGCTTTTTCTTTCATGAGGAGATGTGGCGCGCCACGGTCCAGAGGATCTTATAGCCGGCGCGCAACGTTCCGGAGACCGTGCCGGTGATCTTCGACACGCCGACCCGGCGGCGATAGGAGACGGGGACCTCGGCGCAGCGCAGACCATGACGCACGGCCTTGACCTGCATCTCGGCCGTCCAGCCGAAGTCGGGATCCGCCATGCCGAGCCGCTCGAGCGCCTCCCAGCGGATCGCCCGGAAGGGGCCGAGATCGGTGAAGCGATGGCCGTAGAAGAGCCGGATCAGCAGGCAGGCCACGAGGTTGCCCGCCCGCGCCTGGGGGAGGAGGGCGCCGCGCTCCCGGCGGCCCAGCGTCCGCGAGCCGATCACCAGGTCGGCGTCGCCGGCGAGGAGAGGGGCGACCAGCCGCGGCAGCTCGTCCGGATGGTCCGAGTAGTCGGCGTCCAGGAAGACGACGATCTCCGGCGGACCGCTGCGCCGGAGGTGATCGAGGCCGGCGAGACAGGCGCTGCCGTAGCCGCGGCGGGCCGCGGCCACCACCTCGGCGCCCCCTTCGCGGGCCACCCGGGCGGTGCCGTCCGCCGAGCCGTTGTCGGCCACCACGATCCGCCGCACGAGGTTTCGGGGGAGATCCGTGAGCACCAGCGGCAGCGAGGCCTCCTCGTCGAGCGCCGGGATGACGACGTCGATGTCTTTGGACACCGCCGGATTTTATGCCATGCTCTCCGGCCCGGCCCGCGGGCCGCTTCCAGAGGGTTGACCCAATGAGATTCTCTTCGCTCCTGACGCTCTTCGCCGCCGCGTTGCCGGTGGCTGCTCTCGCCGCCGCTCCGGGCTATCACCGAGTCGAGCTCAAGGCTGCCCAGGGCAAGCCGCTGCCCTACACCCTCGAGGTGCCGCAGGACTGGCAGGTGCGGCAGGTCGCCGGCTTCCCCGGCCTGTGGATCGGGCCGGCCGACGCCAAGCCGATGGAGGACGCGCGGATGATCTGGGTGCGCGGCAGCCAGGTCGATCTCGCCGAGCCGGACAAGGTGGTGGCCAACATCAAGGGCAACGACGCGGCCCACCCGGAATGGTCGGCGCCGCGGGTCGAGGCCCGCGAGGTCGGCGGCGTCCGCTGCGTGCTCGTGCAGATGGACTCCGGCGAGGGGGACAAGGCGCGGAGCAGTCTCACGCTCAAGGTGCCGTTCCAGAAAGTGTCGGTCGACTTCGTGGCCGGGTCCAAGCGGGACGAGTTCGCCAGGATGCTGCCCACCTACGAGAAGATCCTCTTCTCGGTGCGGCCGGTCGCGGCGGCGGCCGGCGAGCCGAAGAAGTAGAGGCCCGGCCCATGTCCGTCCATCCCTACCAGGGTCGGTGGCCCACCCTGGGCGCCCGGGTGTTCCTGGCCCCCGGCGCCCACGTCGTGGGGGACGTCGCGCTCGGCGACGACGTCTCCTTCTGGTTCCACACCGCGGCCCGTGGGGACGTCAACTTCATCCGCGTCGGCGCGCGGACGAACGTCCAGGACGGGACGGTGCTGCACGTCACCCACGTCCGGCATCCGCTGGTGATCGGCGAGGGGGTGGTGATCGGGCACCAGGCCGTGCTGCACGGCTGCACGATCGAGGACGGGGCGCTGATCGGCATCGGCGCCCGGGTGCTCGACGGGGCCGTGGTGGAGCGCGGCGCCCAGGTCGGCGCGGGCGCCGTCGTGGCGCCGGGGCACCGGATCCAGGCCGGGCATCTGGCGCTGGGCATCCCGGCGCGGGTGGCCCGGCCGCTCACCGAGGAGGAGTCGCGGCGGATCGCGGAGACCTGCGACCGCTATGCGGCGTTGAAAGAGCAGTACCGGGAGACCCTGGGCTCCGGCACGGAGCCGTGGGAACAGCGACGGGAGGAGACGGCATGAAGCGTCGGGGTGCGGGAACGATCACGACCGGGGATGTGGGGAGCCGGGTGCGGCTCCAGGCCTGGGTCCAGCGCCGCCGGGATCTCGGCGGCCTGCTTTTCCTCGACCTGCGGGACCGTAGCGGCGTCGTCCAGGTGGTGGTGCGCGCCGAGGCGGCGGAGGCCCTGGCGCCCGTCCGCTCCGAGTGGGTGGTGGAGGTCGAAGGGGAGGTGGTGCGCCGCGAGCCGGGACAGGTCAACCGCGAGTTGCCGACGGGTGAGGTGGAGGTCGCCGCCGACCGCGCCGCCGTGCTGTCGCGCTCCGAGCCGCCGCCCTTTCCCCTCTACGGCAAGGTCGAGGTCGCCGAGGAGATCCGGCTGCGCTACCGCTTCCTCGACCTGCGCCGCGCCGAGCTGCAGAAGAACTTCGCCCTCCGCGCCGCGGTGACCCATGGGGTGCGCAACTATTTCCACGAGCACGGCTTTCTCGACGTCGAGACGCCGATCCTCACCAAGTCCACGCCCGAGGGCGCGCGCGACTACCTGGTGCCGTCGCGCGTCCATCACGGCAGCTTCTACGCCCTGCCGCAATCGCCGCAGCTCTTCAAGCAGCTCCTCATGGTGGCGGGCTTCGAGCGCTACATCCAGATCGCCCGCTGCTTCCGCGACGAGGACCTGCGCGCCGACCGCCAGCCCGAATTCACCCAGGTGGACGTCGAGATGTCCTTCCCCACGGAGGAGGACGTCTACGAGCTGGTCGAGGGGCTCTTCGCACGCGTCTTCCCGCTCGCCGGCATCGAGCCGCCGGCGACGTTCCCGCGCCTGACCTGGGCCGAGGCCATGGCGCGCTACGGCAGCGACAAGCCCGACCTGCGCTTCGGCCTGCCGATCGTGGACCTCTCCGGGCGGCTGGGGGAGAGCGGCTTCCGCGGCTTCAGGGAGACGGTCGCCGGCGGCGGCGTGGTGCGCGGCTTCGCGGTGCCTGGCGCCGCGGGCGCCGCCGACGCCAGCCGCAAGGAGGTGGACGGCTGGGCCGAGATCGCCCGCCGCAACGGCGCGGCCGGCGTGCTGACGCTGCGGCGCAAGGGGGGCGAGACGGTCTTCCAGGTCAAGGGAGCCTTGACCGAGGCTGAGCTCCAGGGCGCCGCCGAAGCGCTCGGCCTGGAGGAGGGCGGGCTGGCGCTGATCGTGGCCGCGCCGGCCCCGGTCGCCGCCAACGCTCTGGGCGCCCTGCGGCTCGAGCTGGCGAAGGTCTACAAGCTGATCCCGGAAGGGAAGCACTCCTTCCTCTGGGTCACCGAGTTCCCGCTCCTCGAGTGGGACGAGGGGGCCGGCCGCTGGTTCGCCATGCACCACCCGTTCACCAGCCCCGATCCACGCGACCTCGATCGCCTGGAGAACGATCCCGGCACGGTCCGCGCCCGCGCCTACGACGTGGTGATGGACGGCACGGAGCTGGGCGGCGGCTCGATCCGCATCCACGACACGGCGCTCCAGAGCCGGATGTTCAAGCTGCTGGGGATCGGCCCCGAGGAGGCCGCGGCCCGCTTCGGCTTCTTCCTCGAGGCCCTGCGCTACGGCGCGCCCCCCCACGGCGGCATCGCCCTGGGCCTCGACCGCATGGTGATGCTCCTCGCGGGAGCCCCCTCGCTGCGCGACGTCATCGCCTTCCCCAAGACCGCCTCGGCCACCGACCTGATGACCGACGCGCCCTCGGAGGTCGACGACAAGCAGCTCCGGGAGCTGGGGATCGCGATCGCCGGAGACGCTTCGAGAGAGTCGCGGGAAGAGGGAAAAGAGACCTGACGAGTGGTATCATTGTCCCATGAAGACCGGGGCGGCCCGCAGGCTCGATCTCGACTCGCAGGCTCCGACTCCCGAGACGTTTCTCGAGGAGATCCGGGCCATTCTCAACTCGGGAACTTTGGAAGGAGCGCGCGAGGTCGCCGAGCGGGGTCTCGCCCTGTTTCCGGATCATGCCGAGCTCCGGCGCCTCCACCACGCGTTCCGCCCGTATTGCGTCCGCCCGGCTCCTCCCGGCAACAACATCCCGGACCGCCGCGACACCTACGAGTGGCTCCAGCAGAACGCGGACAAGTACCGGGGCCAGTGGGTCGCAGTCCTCGGGACCGACCTCATCGCGGCATCCCCGGACCTTGACGAGGTCCGTGAGGCTGTCCAGTCCAGGGATCTGGCCTACCTCCCCCTGTTCCATCATTTCCTTGGCTGAAAGCTCGATCCTGCCCAAGTGGGGCCGCCGCCCGTTCGCGACGGGTGTGTCGCGGTACGCTGATCACGACGGCAAGACCGCCACTTCCGGCCCCCGGATCTTCCTCGAAGTTCGGCTCGGATGGCTCGAAGGAACCGTGGTGGCGATGGTGGATACGGCCGCCCCCTGGTGTATCTTCGAGCCTGGAATCGGACAGCTCATCGGTGAGAGCTTCGACCGGGTTTCGACGGACGTCTCGCTGAGCACCCGGCTCGGCACCTTCAGGGGGAGTCTGTATCGAGGACCTCTTTTCGTCCCAGCTCTGGAAGGCGAACCGCTCGATGTCGAGATGACGGTCTTCGTGAGCCCGGACTGGCAGGGGCCGAACTTCGTTGGCTACCAGGGTCTGCTGCAGCGGATCCGTTTCGCCGTCGACCCGGAGACGAACCTGTTCTATTTCGGTCAGATCTGAACCCCTTGTTCTCCACCCAGGGCATCATCCCGCTGCGGCTCCATCATCCGGAGGGTTCCACGCCCGTGCTGGTGGGCGACGGCGCGCTCTCGTCCGTCCTGCCGGAGCTGGAGGACTGGCTCGCCCGGCGCGTCGCCTTCCTCGTCACCACGCCCCGCGTGCTGGCGCTCCACGGCGGCCGGCTCGACGTGCTCAGCCGCGCGGCGGCGAAGTGGGTGATCCTGGAGGTGGAGGAGGGGGAGGGCGCGAAGACGGTCGCCACGGCCGAGCGGCTCTGGAACGAGATGCTGGACGCCGGCGGCAAGCGCGACAGCCGCGTGATCGCCTTCGGCGGCGGCAGCGTGGGCGACCTGGCCGGGTTCGCCGCGGGGTGCTTCCTGCGCGGCGTCGAATTCGTCCAGCTTCCCACCACCCTGCTCGCCCAGGTGGACGCCGCGATCGGCGGCAAGACCGGGGTGGACCTTCCCGGCGGCAAGAACACCGTCGGCCTCTTCCATCACCCCTGGCAGGTCGTCTGCGACACCGGAGTCCTGACGACCCTGCCGCGGGAAGAGCTGCGCTCGGGCCTGGTCGAGGTGATCAAGATGGCGGCGCTCCTCGATCCCGACCTCTTCGGCCTGCTGGAAGAGGAGGCCGGCCTGCTCCTCGACGGCGACGCCGCGGCGCTCGGTCCCGTGGTGGCCGCCGCCGCCGCCGCCAAGATCGCCGTCGTGGAGCGGGATCCCACCGAGAAGGGGGAGCGCCGCCTGCTCAACTTCGGCCACACGCTCGGCCACGCGATCGAGTCCGCCTGCGGCTACGCCGGCCTGCGCCACGGCGAGGCGGTGGGCTACGGAATCCTGTTCGCCCTCCGCCTCGCCCTCCGGCGCGGCCTGCCGGCCCGCGCCGCGCAGCGCATCCACGCCCTCCTCCTGCGCCTGGATCTCCCCGCGCTGCCGGAGCTCGCTCCGGCGGAGGTGATGGCGCTGATGGCCCGCGACAAGAAGGCCCGGGAGTCCGGGCTGGTCTGGGTCCTGCCGCGCGACCTCGGCGAGGGCTGGATGGCGGAGGGAGTTCCGGAGGCCGAGGTCCTCTCCGAGCTCGGGGACTTCCTGCACGCCCCGCTCCGGAGCCCGGTTCAGGCGGTTTGATTTAGAACCGTCGCGAATCTCATTTGCCAAGTTGCCCCTTGCGTATCCCGATCAGGCTATAATCGGTGGACAGCTACCGATAGCCCGGTCGATATGGAAACTCGCCGAAGCCTCCTGCGCCACCTCAAGCTGCGGACGATCCTCGTCGTAGCGCTGCTGCTGGCGGGCATCATCCCCCTCGGGATCAGCAGCGTCATGCTGATCAGCCAGAGCAACAAGGCCCTGGTCGACACCGAGCGGGACAACCTGACCGGCGAGGCCAACTCGCTCTCGCTGGAGGTGAACTCCTACATCGTCGACGTCCGCCGCCAGCTCTCGCAGCTCGGCGACAGCATCCTCACGGCGCCGGGACCGGACGATGTGGCGGCGCGGCTCTCCGAGCCCTGGGTGGGGACGCGGCTGCGGAGCTTCCAGAGCGGCAACCCGGACGTGCTGGCCCTGCGCGTGCTCAACCTGGAGGGGGCCGGCCTGGCGCCGGGGAACCTGAGCCCCGACGTGCAGGCGGCCATGAACGCCGTCTTCGAGCAGGCGCGGACCCGCAAGGCCGTGGCCTATGGCTTCGTGCCGGTGGGAGTGGTCCGCAAGCCACAGGCGATCCTGGCGGTGCCGATCCCCGCCGCGCCGGCCGCGCCGCGGCTCATCGTCGAGGCCCAGCTCCGGTTCCAGCCGCTGGAGAAGGTGACGCGGGACGAGGCGAAGAAGGGGGTCGGCGTCTTCCTCGTCGACCGGCAGGGGAAGGTCCTGTGGTCGAACAGCGGCCACGGCAACACGGTGGCTCTCGGCCGCGGCATCCTCAACTCCCTCTCCAACGGGCCGATGACGCTGACGTCGCGGTACAAGATCCAGACCTCCGAGGGGGTCCGCGAGGTCTTCGCCCAGGTGAGCGCCATCCAGGCGAGCGGCTGGAGCCTGGTGGTGCAGAAGCCGCTCTCGGAAGCGTTCGCCGGCGTCGACAAGCTGATCGGCAACGCCGCCCTGTCCACCGCCGTGCTGGTGGCCCTGTCGCTCTTCTTCTCCTACCTGGCGGCGCGCTGGGTGAGCCAGCCCATCCAGCGGCTGGCCGAGTCCACGCACGACATCGCCGAGGGGAACTTCGGCGGCCGCATCGAGATGACCGGACTGACCTTCGAGATGGCCGATCTCGCCGAGGACTTCAACCGCATGAGTGGCCATGTCTCCAGCTACGTGCAGCAGCTCCGCGCCGCGGCGCAGGCCAACCGCGACCTGTTCATCGGCTCGTTGCGCGCCTTCGTGGCCGCCGTCGACGCCAAGGACCCCTACACCCGCGGCCACTCCGAGCGGGTGGCCAGCTACAGCCGCACCATCGCCCGCTACCTGCAGCTCCCTGAAGAGGTGCAGCACAAGATCTGGATCGGCGCCCTGCTCCACGACGTGGGCAAGATCGGCATCGAGGACCGCATCCTCCGCAAGGAGGGGGTGCTGGCGCCCGACGAGTACGAGCAGATGAAGCTGCACACCGTGATGGGCGCCGACATCATGACGCCGATCGAGCAGCTCAAGGAGATGGTCCCCGCCATCCGGTCGCACCACGAGGCCTGGAACGGCCGGGGCTATCCGGACGGCCTCAAGGGCGAGCAGATCCCGCTGTTCGCCCGCATCGTGGCGGTGGCCGATACCTTCGACGCGATCACCACCAACCGCCCCTACCAGCAGGCCTACAGCCTGCAGTTCGCGGTGGAGACCATCACGCGCCTGACCGGCAGCCGCTTCGACGCCAAGATCGTGACCGCCTTCCTGCGCGCCTTCGAGGCGGGGGAAATCCGCGCCGGCGCGGCGCGCGCCTCGCGAATGGATGCTACGCTGGTGGAGACGCGGGCCGCCGGTGGCCAGCGCTGAGCCCGAGCCTGAACGAGTGTTTCAGTACGTTTTAGCGAACCTCCTGGCCAATAACGATCACGCGCTGGGCGCCCTGTTCCTCGACGGCAGCGGCGAGACGGTGGACCTCGCCTGCGCGGACTTCAGCCCCTACGAGATGCGCGTCATCGGCGCCTATCTCGGCATCTATCTCCGCCAGCTCGAGAAGGTGCTCGCCAGCAATGATCTCGGCGAGGCGCGGATGATCCACATCGAGAAGCGCGCTCTGCACATCTACGTCGTCCCCCTCCCCGACGGCTACCACCTGGCGCTCGTCCAGCGCCACCCCGCCCTGGTCGGCCGCGCCCGTGAGAGCCTCACCGAGGCGGTCGAGCAGCTCACCCGCGAGCTGTTCGGGTAGGCCCCACACCACCCATCCGGGGGTGAGGGGCCGGTCGGTTATCATGGTCCCCGCCATGCCTGAAGACACCCACAAGCCCAACGACATCCTGGAGCTCGCGCCCGAGACCCGCCTCCCCGAGATGGAGGAGGAGAAGACCGGCTTCTTCGGCAAGCTGAAGCGCGGGCTGTTCATGACCCATACGGAGATCATCGAGAAGGTCTCCGCCGCGATGGACAACAAGGTGACCCTCGACGACCGTACGGTCGAATACCTCGAGGAGATCCTGATCGGCTCCGACATGGGGGTCGAGACCTCGCTCGAGCTGGTCGAGCGGGTCAAGAAGAACGCCCTCAAGGAGCAGACCACCAGCGCCGCCAAGCTGCGCAAGCTGCTCTCCGACGAGGTGGCGGACCTGCTCGCCGAGATGCCCCGCGCCCGTCCGCTCGGCCGGGGCCCGACGCTGACCCTGGTCGTGGGTGTCAACGGCGTCGGCAAGACGACCTCGATCGCCAAGCTCGCCAAGCGCTACCAGCGGCAGGGGCAGCGGGTGATGCTGGCGGCCGGCGACACCTTCCGCGCCGCCGCCATCGAGCAGCTCGCGTTGTGGGGCGAACGGCTGGGCGTCGAGGTGATCCGCCAGGCCCAGGGGGCCGATCCGGGCGCCGTGATCTACGACGCCATCCATGCCGCCAGGGCGCGCAAGATCGACCAGCTCATCGTCGACACCGCCGGCCGCCTCCACACCAAGGACCACCTGATGGCCGAGCTGAGCAAGGTGCGGCGGGTGATCGACCGCGAGGCGCCCGAGTGGCAGAAGCAGACGATCCTGGTGCTCGACGCGACCACCGGCCAGAACGCCCTCGCCCAGGCCAGGACTTTCAAGGCTGTGGTGCCGATCGACGGCGTGCTGCTCGCCAAGCTCGACGGCACGGCCAAGGGGGGCATGGCGGTCGCCATCGCCCGCGATCTCAAGCTCCCCGTGCTCTATCTGGGGGTGGGCGAGAAGCCCGACGACCTGGTGGATTTCCGCCCCCGGGAGTTTGCCGCTGCCCTCGTCGGCTGACCTCTCCTCCGGAATCCTGCGGCGGGCCCTCCGGCTCGCCGCCCGCGGCCGGTTTCGCACCTCTCCCAACCCCCGGGTCGGCGCCATCCTGGTGCGCGGCGGCGAGATCGTGGGGAGCGGCTGGCACCGCCAGGTGGGCGGCCCCCACGCCGAGGTGGAGGCCCTGCGCGAGGCGGGGGAGCGGGCCCGCGGCGCCACCCTCTACGTCACCCTGGAACCCTGCTCCCACCATGGCCGCACGCCGCCGTGCGCCGACGCGGTGATCGCCGCCGGAGTCGTCCGCGTGGTGACCTGCCACCGGGACCCGGATCCCCGCGTCTCCGGCCGCGGCTTCACCAGGCTCCGGGAAGCGGGCATCGCGGTCGAGTCCGGCATTCTGGTGGAGGAGGCCGTTCGCCTCAACCTCCCCTTCCTGGTCGCCGCGACCCTCCACCGGCCCATGGTGACCCTCAAGTGGGCGATGAGTCTCGACGGCCGGATCGCCACCGCCACGGGCGAGAGCCAGTGGATCTCCTCTCCACGGGGACGCCGCTGGGCGCTCGCGCTGCGCGAGGAGCACGACGCCATCCTCGTCGGCAGCGGCACTGTGCTGGCGGACGATCCCCGCCTCGACCGCCGTCTGGGGCTGGCCGCCGGACCCAACGTGCGGGTGGTCATGGACCGCCGCCTGCGCACCCCTCCCGAGGCCCGGTTGTTCACGGTCGAGGGGCCGGTGCTGATCTACGCTCGATCGACCGACCCTGAACGGATCGCGGCGTTGAGGGGACGTGGAGGGGATATCATCACCCTCCCCGCCGTGGAGCCCGCCGCGGTTCTCGCCGATCTCTATCATCGTGGGCTGAGAAGCGTGCTGGTCGAAGGGGGGGCGGAGGTGCTGGCGAGCTTTGTGGAAAGCGGCTGCTACGACCGGGTGATGGTGGACTGCGCGCCGCTGCTGATCGGCGGCAGGGGCGCGCCCGGCCCGCTGGCGGGCGAGGGGTTCGCGGAACTGGCCTCCGCGGCGCTCCTCGAAGGGTTTGAAGCCCGTAGGCAGGGGGGCGATCTGATCCTGGCGGCTTATCGCAAGGGATGTCTGGAAGACTTGGTAGAAATGCTCGGGTAGTGTCCTATTTTGAAATTCGCCCCTCTTGACCCTGCCTAAACTCTAGATTCTGCTATAGCTTCCCCTCTGCAAGAGGGGAAGCGTTTTCCCCTGATCCCTACAGACGGCCCCGGGCGAGTTTGCCCCTCGCACCGGAGCCTGACCCGAGCACGGAGAGACCCCATGCCCGAGCTAACATCGGAGTCTAGCAGTCCGCCCCCCGCCGCCCCTGCCGTCATCGATCCCGCCGCCTGGGAGGACTTCCCAGTCTTCCGGGAATCCTTCTTGATGTACATCTCGGAGCCGTCCTTCAATGCCGCCCTACGGACGGCGGCGGAGCACTTCTTCGGCATGCTCCTGGAGACCTACCAGCGCTGGCCCGCATGGCAGGAGACCAGCACCCGGACGGAGATCCGCGCCGCCTTGGGGGACTTGCGCCACCTCCAGGGCTTTCTCGCCAGCATCGGGCAGGAGCGGCACCTGTCCTCCCTCGACGCCGGAGACCGCCGGCTGTCGAAGCACGCCTCCCAGGTGGCCCGACTCCTCAAGCAGGTAGGGGACACGATGGACCGCAAGCTCGCGAAGGGGGGGGCGTGATGGGATGGGACTCGAAAGCTTCCTACCCGCCGCACGCCGTCCTGAAGGTTCCCGTCCGGGCGACCGAGGCCCAGAAGTGGGCGTGGGAAGCGGCGGCGAAGAAGCACGGCATGGCGTCTCCGGGCGCCTTCCTGGCATGGGCCGGGGACCTGTACCTCGCGCTGCAACGCGCCTATCACGACGCCATAGAGGAGCGGGAAGACGCCCTTCTCGGGATCGCGGGCGGCGACCGCCGGAGGGAAGAGAGGAAGCGCAGGGAGCGCGAGGAAGGCGAGCGGTGAAGGTCGCGACGTTCACCGTCCATGCCGACGCTCGACAGAGCGCGAGATGGAAGCAGGCGACCGAGGGTGAAGGCTTCGCTGCGGTTGGGGCGTGGCTCGCCCGGGCCGCAGACGCCTACCTGCGGGTCCGTGCCAAAGCGGTGCTTCCCATCCCCTTGGCGTGGAGCAAGGGCGTCTTCTCCGTCCAGCTCATGGACGGAGAAGAGATCCGGGTGACCGGCATGGTCTCCCCGCCCTTCGCCTACTTCAGGGGTACATCCCACGGGACGGACCGGAACAAGGGGCGGTCGCTGGTGCATCTCGCCTCCGGCCGGATCATCGCCACCCTTCGACGGTCAGCGCAGGCGCGCTCCCTCGCGTCGGAGCTGGCACCCGTTCTCCTGCGCGGCGAGCTGCCGGAGTTTGGTCCGGTAGTCGAGCGCCACGTCCGCGAGGCGAAGTGAATCCCCACGGGCGGCCCTACCGGGCCGCCCGTGCTACTTTAGGAGAATGGCTATGCGGCCCAAGAGACCACGCGACCCGTTCCAACTCGCCCACCAAGTTTTCCAAGAGGCCAGCGGGGAAGCGCCACAGCAGCCGCTCCCGGAGAACGATCCCGCCACCGTCGCCAAGCGCAAGGGCGGCGCCAAGGGCGGGGCGAGCCGCGCCAGCACGCTTACCCCCGAGCGGCGGCGCGAGATCGCCCAGAAGGCCGCCGCGAAGCGCTGGAAAAAGCCCTCCCCGTAACGCGCTCCCCCATCCTGGTAGAATCGAGCTGTAAGCGCGGCTAGGAAGTCATGAGCCGAAAGCCGGTCCCCCACGGCCGGCCCGCCGCGCCGCTTCCTCCTTTCGTGGGCGCACCGTGGGGGGTGCCGTGCCGGACTGGCACAATCCAGACGACTACGACTACGCCGAAAAACTCCAGCTCCACGATTGGGCGTGGGAGTTTCTCCGCAGGAATCCTGCCTACCGTCTTGCATGGGATCGCTTCCTAGTCGCCGTCGAGTCAGACCGGCGGGCCGTGCTCGCCTCACAGCCGGATAAGGGGCTTTACGACGCCATGGACCTTGCCTACAAGGCCGCCTCCGAAGAGTTCGGGCTTATCAAACCCGTTGACCCTGACCACTCGGCAATGAAAACGGCCGAGGAGTTGGAGCTTGCATGGTGGAATGTCGGAGGTGTCGGCATCCTCCAGGATTGGAACCAACCGAGGGATAGCAGCCGCCCATGGCCCGGCTACCCCAGGTCGATCGCACTATCCTTCGACTTCACGCTTCCCCTTGAAGCTCAGATTGAACATGCGAAGGGCGTGCTCCTACGTTGCAGGAACACCCTCCAAACGAAGGGATTCCCCTGGGAGGATGACAAGCCGAAGGTGCGGGTAAACCGGCAACGATTCCTACTTTACCTACGGCTGCTCGACGCTGAGCGAGCGGGGACTTCGCTCGGCGAGATGGGGCGCCGCTTATTCAAAAACCACGGCGATAACAGGAAGTCCGCAAAGAACGCTCTCCAACAGGCGCGGTGGATGAGCGAGGCCGGCTACCGAGAGTTGCTCTTGATGGTCAATCGCTAACCCTCACCTAGGGGGGGGGGAAACTAAGCTCACGCCTTAGTTTCCCGGGGAGGATAGGCGCGCGTCTTAGCTTCCCGGGGAAAATAACAAGAAGCCCTACCTTCCCCTGTACGAACGGCTAAAGACGCCTGAAAATGGAAATCGCCAAGGGATTCCGGCCCTTGGCGATCTCAAGAGGCCCAGACGCGGACGGTCCAGGACTCCGACAGGGGAAGTGTATCTCCCACCCGCCCGCGCTGCAAGCCCCGAAAGGAGGATGCAGTGCCCTACCCAAGCACCAAGCGTTGGAAGCTTCTCTGGCCCTACCTCGCACGGAAGGCGTAGCTACGCCTGGACGGCGCCGGGGGAGACTCCGGCGCCGTGATTTTTCCTTGAACGTACTTCGTTCTACCTATTTACTTTCCGGTCGGAGTCAAGCATAATGTCTAGTATGGCAAACGTGCTCAGCACCGAGAAGCGAGTCCAGATCATCTCCGCCCTGGTGGAAGGTGTCAGCGTCCGGGCGACCGCCCGCATGTGCGATGTCTCCAAGGACACCGTGATGAAGCTCGGCGTCGATCTGGGCAAGGCATGCGCCGGCTACATGGACGTGACGTTCCGGAATCTGTCCTGCAAGCGCTTGCAAATTGATGAAATTTGGAATTTCGTGTATGCCAAGGCTAAGAACGTCCCGGCGGAGAAGAAAGGAACCTTCGGCTTCGGCGACGTTTGGACGTTTACCTGCATCGACGCGGACACGAAGCTGATGCCGGCCTTCCTGGTGGGCACGCGGGATGCCGGCTGCGCCACGGAGTTCATGCAGGATGTCGCCTCCAGGCTGGTCAACCGGGTGCAACTTACGACCGACGGCCACAAGATGTATTTAAACGCGGTTGAAGATGCATTCGCGGGTGCGGTGGATTTCGCGCAGCTCGTGAAGGTCTACGGCCCCACTCCCACCGGCGACACCCGTTATTCCCCGCCGGAGTGCCTGGGGTGCCAGAAGCACGCCGTTACCGGCGATCCGGACAAGAAGCACGTCAGCACGTCCTACGTCGAGCGCGCCAACCTCACCATCCGGATGAGCGTGCGCCGGTTTACGCGCCTGACGAACGCCTTCAGCAAGAAGGTAGAGAACCACACGGCGGCGATCGGTCTCTTCCATGCGCACTACAACCTGTGCCGCATCCACAAGAGCTTGCGCGTCACCCCCGCCATGGCGGCCGGCGTCGCGTCGCGGGTGTGGGAGATCGCCGATCTCGTGGCGCTCCTGCCGGCCGCCGAACCGAAGAAGCGCGGACCCTATCGGAAGGGGGAGATTTCAAAATAGGACACTACCAATGCTCGCGTCGGATTGACAGGCGCGATGCAGGGAGTAAGAATTCGAGAAGTATGAATCTTACTCGCGTGGGAGGAGCACATGCGAATTACCAGCAAGGGGCAGGTCACCATTCCCATCGAGATCCGAGAGCGCGTGGGGCTGCTGCCTCACACCGAGGTACGCTTCGAGGTGGAGGGCAACACCGTCCGGATCTTGCGGGAGGAGAAAGCAGCCGGAGGGCGGGGGGAAAGGCTCTTGGAGCGCCTGCGGGGACGGGCGACCTCGGGGCTGAGCACAGAGGAGATCATGGCTTTGACGCGCCTGGAAAGCTGAGCAGTGTTCTCATCGACAGCAACGTGATCCTTGACGTGGTGACCGAAGATCCTCAATGGGGCGAGTGGTCATCCAGTATGCTCGCCCGCTGTGCCGAGGGCGGTATGCTGATCATCAATCCCATCATCTACGCGGAGATTTCGATCGGCTTCGAGCGCATCGAAGAGCTGGACGAAGTGCTCCCCGCCGACTCGTTCCGACGGGATCCCCTGCCCTGGGAGGCCGCTTTCCTGGCCGGCAAGTGCTTTCTCGAGTACCGCCGCCGAGGCGGCTCCCGCCGCTCTCCGTTACCGGACTTCTACATTGGCGCCCATGCGGCTGTGGCCGGGCTTCCCTTGTTGACTCGGGATGCTCGCCGCTACCGTACCTACTTTCCGCACCTGAACCTCCTGGCTCCGACCGGACCGGAAGGCAGCGCCAGGTGACCGGCGGTTCGTTTCGCGGTCCGTCTGGATGACCTCAATTTGTTTACCGGCCTTGTCGTCGAGAGTGGAAGGTTGATCGCGGACCCCGTGCCCTCGGGGCAGGGCGGGGTGCGCCTCGCTTTGGAGATGAGCCCGGAGCTCGCGGACCGGCTGGCGGTCGGCGACAGCCTCGCAGTCTCCGGCGTCTGCCTGACGGTGACGGAGAGGTGGACCGGCCGGGTGCTGGTCGAGCTCTCCCCCGAGACGCTCGCCCGCACGACGCTGGGGGGGCTCCGCGCCGGCGGCGAGGTCAACCTGGAGCCCGCCCTGCGCGTGGGCGACGCCCTCGGCGGCCACATGGTGCAGGGACACGTGGACGGCACCGCCGAGGTGGTCGGCCGCCGCGACCTCGCGGAGCACCGGGAGCTCGCGGTCGCGGTGCCGCCGGAGCTGGCGCCGTTCCTGGTGGAGAAGGGCTCCGTCACGGTGGACGGCGTGAGCCTCACCGTCTCCGCCCTGCACCCGGACCGTTTCGAGGTGGCCCTGATCCCTCATACTCTGGAGGTGACGACCCTCTCACGGCTCGCCCCCGGCGACCGGGTCAACCTCGAGATGGACGTGCTGGGCAAGTACGTGTACCGCATCCTCGCCGCGCGCGGGCTCGCCGCCCCGATTCCCCCGATGTCCGGGGATCTCCCGTGACCGAGCCCAAGCCCGCGGCCCAGCTCCCGGAGCCGGGCCGCTTCTGGATCCGCTACGTCCCGAGGTCCTGGGAGCCGCCGGAGCGCCCGTGGGTGAACCTGGCCGCCGGCGTCCTCGGCGAATGGGGCCGCCATCCCAAGGCCCGTTACGCCGAGATCGGCGCCCTGGCCGAGACCGCGCTCGACGACGTCCTCTACCTCCCTCCCGTGCCGCCGCGCCGCGCCGCGGCCCGCGACGAGCTGGCCCGCGCCCGGCTGGTGGGGGGCACCCCGGTGCTCGTCCAGCTCCTGCCGGGAGAGGAGACGACCGTGCCGGCGGTGACCGGCGCGGCATTCGTCATCGACCTGCTGCACGCGCTGCTGGAGCGCGACCTCGGCACGCTGCGGCGGCTGCCCGCGGGCTCGACGGCGGTCTGGCCGCTGCTGTCCGGGCTGACCGACGATCCCGCTCTCTGGGAGCTGGGCTGCCGCGATCTCGCCGCCGCCGGAGCCCGCTGCGTCCAGGCCCTGGCGCCGGTCCTCACGCCCGCCGACCGCCGCAAGCTGGCGGCGCAGGGGGATGAGGAAGATTCGGCGTTCGACGCCCTGTTCCATCGCGAGCCGCGCGCCGAGCGGGACTTCGCCCGCGTGGCCCACCGGCACGGTCTGGCTCCGTTCCTGCCGCGCCCGCTGCCGCGCCCGCCGGTGATGGGCGCCGGCAATCGCCGCATCGGCGGCGCCCTGGCGCTGGCGGCGGAGATCTGGCTGCGGCTCGGCCGTCCCGTCGAGACGGGCCAGGCGCTCTATCGCGACGCCCGCTGGGCCGACCGGACGGCCTACGATCTTGAGGCGGTCGCGCGCGAGGGGAACCTGGGGGTGCTGCCGCTCGACCCGGTGAGCCGCGAGATCGTGGCCGAGTGCGCGGAGGCGGGGGAGTCCGAGCGGCTCGCCCGCCTGCTGGCCGAGTATCTGGTGCCGGAGGAGGTCCCCGGCGCCGACGAACCCCGGAGAATTCCCGATGTCCAGCCGTTTCCGAGTTGAGCTCCTGCTGCTCCTGTGCCTGCTCGCCGCCGTCCCCGCCGCCGCGTCGTGGCAGGTGAACGGCGACGCGACGGGCGCCGACTTCCGCGCCTTCAACCGCCGCTTCAGCTCCGACGCCTACTTCTTCCCCCGCCATGGCGCCGCCCCGCTCGGCCTGGTCGGCTTCGAGGCCTACGCCGACGCGACCTACGACCGCAGCTTCGACGACCAGTCGTTCAACAAGACGGCGGTCACCGGCGACTACACGGGCGGCTTCCTCTCCATCGCGCGGGTGGGGCTGCGCAAGGGGCTCCCCGGCGGCGTCGACCTCGGCGTCTCCTACGGCAAGGCCCTCGGCGGGGACGTCAACCTCCTCTCGGCGGAGATCCAGTATGCCGTCGTCAGCGGCGGGCTCCTGTCGCCGGCGCTCTCCGTACGGGTGACCGGCACGCGCACCATGAACCGCAAGGCCTACGGCCTCGACCAGTACGGCGCCGAGCTGCTGCTCTCCAAGGGGTTCCCGGTGGTGACTCCCTACGTCGGCGTCGGCGTCGTCCACAGCCGCGGCACGCTCGACTCGCCCCTCGGCCTCGCGCGCGAGGACACTGCGACCCGTCCGGTGGCCTTCGCCGGGGTGACGCTCAGCCTGCTGATCCCCAAGATCCACATCGAGATCGAGCGTGGCGACGCGCTGCAGGCGGCGGTGCGGGTCGGCATCGGGTTCTGAGGCCGGAAGGACTCATGGATTCCATCGATCTGCGCTCCGACACCGTGACCCGCCCCGATGCCGAGATGCGGCGGGCCATGGCCGCGGCCGAGGTGGGGGACGACGTCTTCGGCGAGGATCCGACCGTCAACCGCCTGGAGGTGGAGGGCGCGGCGGCGGCCGGCATGGAGGCGGCGCTCTTCGTCCCCTCCGGCACGATGGGCAACCAGATCGCCCTGCACCTTCACGGCCGGCCCGGCGGCGAGGTGATCTGCGATGCCGGCTGCCATATCGTCAACTACGAGGTCGGCGGCATGGCGGCCCTCTCCGGGCTGCTGCCGCGGACCCTCGTCTCTCCGCAGGGGCTGCTCGATCCCGCGGCCGTCGAGGCGGCGATCGCGCCGGACGAGAGCTACCGCGCCCGCACCGTGCTGATCGAGATCGAGAACACCCACAACATGGCCGGCGGTACGGTCTACGACCGGCCGCACCTGGAGAGGATCCTCGACGTGGGGCGCCGCCACCGCCTGCCGGTCCACTTCGACGGCGCCCGCGTCTTCAACGCCGCCGCGGCGCTCGGCGTCTCGGTCGCCTCGCTCGCGGCCGGCTTCGACTCGCTGATCTTCTGCCTCTCGAAAGGGCTGGGGGCGCCGGTCGGCTCGCTCCTCTGCGGCGGCCGCGGTTTCGTCCAGGAGGCGCGGCGGGTGCGCAAGATGCTCGGCGGCGGCATGCGCCAGGTGGGCATCCTGGCCGCGGCCGGCCTGATCGCCCTGCACCAGGGACCGGCCCGCCTTCCCGAGGACCACGAGAACGCCGGCCGCCTCGCCCGCGCCCTCGCCGGGATGCGGGGGATCGACCTCGATCCGGCGGCCGTGCGCACCAACATCGTGATCTTCCGGCTGACGCCGGCGCTCTGCGGCGGCTCGTCCGCGGCCTTCCTCGCCCGCCTCAGGGAGGTCGGGGTCCTGGGCGTGCCGGTGAACCAGGAGAAGGTGCGCCTGGTCACCCACCGCGACGTCTCGCGCCAGGGGATCGACCAGGCGATCGAGCGGATCGCGCGGATCTGAGGGCGGCTACCGTTTCCTCGCGATGACGTCGATCTCCACCTGCCCGCCCTTGGGGAGCGCGGCCACCTGGACGGTCGTGCGGGCCGGGCAGTGGTCGCCCATGGCCTCCCCGTAGAGCTGGTTGATGGTGGGGAAATTGGCGAAGTCGACCAGGTAGACGGTGCACTTGACGATGTCGGCGAAGGTGCAGCCCGCGGCGGCCAGCACCTCGCGGATGTTGCTCAGCACCTGCCGGGTCTGCGCCTCGAAGCCGCCCGCGACCAGCTCGGTGGTGGCGGGGTCCATGCCGAGCTGGCCGGAGAGGTAGAGCCAGCCGTCGATCTCGAGCGCCTGGCAGTAGGGTCCGATGGCCTGGGGAGCGTTGTCGGTATGGTGGAATTTCATCCTTCCCGGTCCTTTCAGGAGGGGGACGGCACGGTGGCCGCGTCCTCGGAGTCCAGTACGGCGATGTAGGGCAGATTGCGGTAGCGCTCGTCGAAGTCGAGGCCGTAGCCGACCACGAAGAGGGGCTCGATCTCGAACCCCTTGTAGTCGATCGGCACCTCGACCGCGCGCGCCGGGGCCTTGTCGAGCAGCGCGCACAGCTTGACGCTGCGGGCGCCGCGGAACCGCAGGAGGTCGAGGATCGTGCGCAGGGTATAGCCGGTGTCGACGATGTCCTCGATCAACAGCACGTCCTTGCCGCGGATCGACATGTCGACGTCCTTGCGGATGCGCACCTCGCCCGGGCTGGTGCCCGCGCCGTAGCTCGCAGCCTGGAAGAAATCGATCGCGACGGGGATCGTCAGTCGCTTGAGCAGGTCCACCATGAAGAAGACGGACCCCTTGAGGACGCCGATGCAGACCAGGCGCTCGCAGCCCGCGTAATCCCGGTCGATCTCCGCCGCCAGCTCCGCCACCCGCCGTTCCAGATCCTGCCGGGAAATCAGGACGCGCACGCGCTGTTCTCCTTTGCCACCGCTTGGCGTAAGATCGTCCGCAATATCGTCAAACTTCGATTAGAGAACATCCGACAAGGGTGCCTATGACCACCGTCCAGGAACTGAGCGTCCTCCACCGTCGCTACGCCGACATCTCGCACCGCTTCCGGGCTGGCTGGACCTTCCACCAGTTCCTCCAGAGTCTCGGCAAAACGCTCCTCCAACGCGTGGAAGACCAGCACTCCACGGAATTCCAGAACCTCTACACCGGGCTGAAGGAGATCTCTCAGAGCCTGAACGCCTCGGAGAGCGAGCGGATCCGTCACCGGCTGGAAGCGATCGACCGCCGGCTCACGGAGCTCATCGGTTCGCTCGACGAAGAGGATACCAAAGTCACGCCCGACTTGTTGCGCCAGTTCTTCCGGCGGGTGAAGAATTACGACGAGAAGATCCTCACCCAGCTCATCCGTTTCTATCTCTACGCGCACGTCGGCGGTCCCTGGCCCTCGGAGCGGCTGGACAAGATCGACTTCCTGCTCGCCCGCCTGAGCGAGGAGGTGGACGACCGCACGGGCGAGTTGGCGCTGCGCGACCACCACCGGCTGACCGAGATCTTCCAGGGGATCTGGGGGCAGCTCGGCGAGGCGCCCCCCGGCGACCAGCTCATCGAGGAGCGGCGGGCGGCGATCGACGCCGTGCGCCACGAGATGGGCGGGGTGGAGAGCCTCGACGGTCTCAACGAGAGCGGGCTGATCCGCCGCTACCGGGAGCTCAAGCACGGACTGGGGAACTTCTACTTCCATCCCGAGTTGCTGCTCCCCATCATGGAGACGAACCTGGTCTTCAAGAGCCGCATCCAGAAGCTCTACCGCCAGGAGGAGCAACGGATCGTGGCCGAGTACCAACGCGTCTTCGAGCTCGAGCGCGAGATCCCCTTCGACACCCAGCTCGACCGCGAGCTGGCGGAGTTCCGCGAGGAGATCGAGCGCTTCGAGAAGCAGCTCCAGAAGGAGGAGTTCCGCCTCGGCGACATCGCCCAGATCCGTCAGAAGGTGCGCCAGCTCCTGCCGCGCCTCACCGCCGGCCGCCCCGCCACCGCCGAGCGGGCGAGCGTCTCCCGGATCGGCCAGGACACCGGCGAGCACGCCCTCTCCCGCGCCGCGGACGCGGCCTCCTCGCCCCTCTCGAGCCACGAGGAGCTGCTCGGCGACTACTACCGGCGGCTGGTGGACGCCCTGCGCGACGTGAACCCCCCCGATCTGCCCCCGGAGCGCGTGGTGCTCAGGCCCGAGGTCTTCGCCCTGCGCATCGAGCCGCGCGAGGTCGAGGCCTACCGCCGGGTCTTCGGCAAGGCCGAGACCGACCGCGAGCTCGAGCAGTTCCTGCTCGAGTCGGCCGCCCTGCGCATCCGCATCAACGAGGAGGCGCACGAGATCGCCAGCCTCCTCGACGAGACCTCGGTGACCGGCGACGCCGTGGTCTTCGCCCGCGCCCGCCTGACCTGCCGCTCGGCCGACTCCTACGTCTGGCGCTTCAACCACGTGCTGCACGATCTGATGATGTCCGGCAACATGGCCGAGTGCCGCCAGGTGCAGCTCCTGCGCATGCGCCTGATGCGCGACTACTCGGGCCTCTGGCTCCTGGCCTTCAAGCCGCTCTACAAGCGGCTCCCGGCCGGCACCCTCGCCTGATGGAGATCCGCGAGGCCGGGACCGATCCCGCGGCTCTCGCGGCCTTCCTCCGCCTGCCGGCGGCCGTCTACCGGGAGGACCCGCGCTACAGCGCCCCCGCGCGCGGCGACGTCCTCGCCAGCCTCCACCGCCCCGAATTCGCCGGCGCCCAGCGGCTCCTCGTCGCCCTGGAGGGAGGCGAGCCGGTCGCCCGGCTGGTGGCCCGCCGCTCGCCGGCCCTCGCGGACGCCGCCGGCCGGCCCTACGGCATGCTGGGCTTCTTCGAGGCCCTCGAAGGGCATCCGGAAGCCGTGGCCGGCCTGTTCACCGCGGCCATCGGCTGGCTGCGGGAGAGCGGCGGCTCGATGGCCGGCAGGATCATCGGTCCGATGGACGGCGACACCTGGCACCGCTACCGGCTGAACGTGGGTCCTTGGGACGCGCCGCCGTTCCTGCTCGAGCCGTACAACCCTCCCTTCTACGAGGCGCTGTGGACGGCGAACGGCTTCGCCGTGCTGGAGCGCTACTTCTCGAAGCGCGTCGAGCCGTCCGCGGTCGCCGCCCATCTCGCGGCCCGGGCCCGCGAGGCCCTCGCCGGCGGCTACCGGCTGCGCCCGCTCGATCCGGCGCGCTTCCGGGCGGAGCTCGGCCTGCTCTACGAGCTGTCGCGCCGCATCTTCGCGGGGAACTTCCTCTACACCGAGATCTCCGCGGACGAGTTCGTGGCCCTCTACGCCGGGGCGCGGGCGCTGCTCGATCCCGACCTCGTGCTCTTCGCGAGCTCGCCCGCGGGGGAGGACGCCGGCTTCCTCTTCGCCTATCCGGACCGCTTCCGGGCCGTGGCCGCCATGCGCGGCGAGCGGGGGCTCCTCGCCAAGCTCCGCTTCCTCCGCCACCGGCGTGAGGCCGACGCGGTCGATTTCAAGACGCTGGGCGTCCTCGCCGAGCACCGCCGCTCCGGGGTCGCCGCGGCCCTGCTCCACGAGGGGCACCGGCGGGCGGCGGAGAAGGGGTACGCTCACGCCAACCACTGCCTGTTCAAAGAGGGGAACCCCTCGGGGGATCTGGACGGCGGCGTGGGGCGGACGATCCGGGAGTACCGGCTGTATGAATGGCAAGGCTGAGGCCAACGTCCTCGACGTCCTCCGGCAGGTCGCCGGGCGCGTTCCGGAGCGTCCGGCGCTGATCCTGGAGTCCGGCGCCATCTCCTTCGGCGAGCTCTGGGACCGCATCGGCCGCGCCGCCGCGGGGCTGCGCCGTCTGGGGTTGGCGCCGGGGGAGCGGGCGATCGTGATGGTCCCGATGTCGATCGACCTCTACGTGGCGATGCTGGCGCTGCTGGATCTGGGCGCGGTCGCCGTGTTCGTCGATCCCTGGATCGGCCGCCGGCAGATCGCCGCCTTCGCGGCCTTCGCGGAGCCGCGCGCCTGGATCGGCACCGGCAAGAGCCAGTGGCTGCGGCTCCTCGACGCGCGGCTGCGCGCCATCCCGCTCGCCGTCACCACCGGCTGGCGGCTCGGCCCCTGGCCCGCCCCGGTCGCGCTGGCGGATCTCGAGGACGAGGCGGCGGACGGGACGGTCCATCCCGTCGCGCCCGGCGATCCGGCGCTCATCACCTTCACCAGCGGCTCCTCGGGCGAGCCGAAGGGGGCGAACCGCACTCACGGTTTCCTGCTCGCCCAGCGCGCCGCCCTCGCCGCCGAGTTTCCGGCCGCCGAGGGGGACGTCGACATGCCGATGTTTCCCGTCTTCGCCCTCAACAACCTGGCGGCCGGCGTCCCCTCGGTGGTGCCCGCCATGGACTTCCGCCGGGTCGACCGGGTGGACGGCGCCCGCGTCCTCGCCCAGATGCGGCGGCACGGCGTCACCACTTGCACGGCCTCGCCCCCCTTCTTCGACCGCCTCGCCGACGCGGTCGAGAGCCGTCCGGGAGACCGGCCCGACCTGCGCCGCCTGCTGACCGGCGGCGCTCCGGTCTCCGACGCCCAGCTCCGGATCTGGCGGCGGGCCTTCCCGGAGACCGAGATCCTGGTCGCCTACGGCTCCACCGAGGCCGAGCCGGTGGCGCACCTGGCCGCCGAGGAGCGCCTCGCGGCCACCCATCCGGACCGTCCCCTGGCCCCCGGCTACTGCGCCGGCCCGCCCATCGCGAGCATCCGGGCGAAGATCGTGCGCATCCATCCCGGGCCGATCGAGCTGGGGGGCGAGAGCTGGGCCGGCTGGGAGCTGCCCGCCGGCGAGATCGGCGAGCTGGCGGTGTCGGGAGACCACGTCTGCCGCGACTACTACCGCAACCCGGGCGCGGTGCGGGAGACCAAGATCGCGGAGCCGGGGACCGGCGCCGTCTGGCACCGCATGGGGGACACCGGCTCCCTCGACGCCGAGGGGCGCTTCTGGCTGACCGGCCGGGTCCACTCCACCATCCGCCGGGCCGGCGGGCTCGTCCATCCCCAGCTCGTGGAGCAGGCCGCCTGCGGCGAGGACCCGCGGATCCATCGCGCCGCCGCCGTGGGCCTGCCCGACGCGGACCTCGGGGAGCGGGTCGTCCTGGTCGTCGAGACGGAGGAGACGGAGATCGGCGAGGAGATCGCCCACCGCGCCGCCGCCGCCGGCCTCCCCGTCGACGATATCCTCCTCACCAACGTTCCCCTTCCCGTCGATCCCCGCCACAACAGCAAGATCGACTACGGCAGGCTGCGGGAGCGGCTGCGGAAGTCCCGGTGAGACTGGGGGCGAGGATTCCCCAAGGTTTCCTTCCTGATCCCCTCCCTGACAGAATCGCGCCAATGGCTCCAACTCCGGCCCCGACCCGCGAATCGCCGTTCGCCCGGCGTCTCTCCGCCTATCTGGCCGAGCGCTTCCCGCTGCTCGGGCACGGGGTGCTGATCGCCGCCTATTACTCCTCGAACCAGTTCCTGGCCCGGACGCTCACCCGGCCCGGCGAGCCGATGCGCTACGACGCCAGCACCCTCCTCGGGGCGCTGACGCTCTTTTGCTTCTTCTTCCATCTGCGGGTGTTCGACGAGCACAAGGACTACGCGGAGGACGGGATCCACTACCCGCACCGGGTGCTCCAGAGCGGCGTCGTCACCCTGCGGGACCTGAAGGTCCTCGGCGGCCTCGCCATCGCGGCCGAGATCGCCCTCTCCCTGCTGCGGGGACCGGCGGCCTTCGCGGCCTGGCTGGCGGCGTTCCTCTTCTCGGTCCTGATGCTGCAGGAGTTCTTCGTCCGCTCCTGGATCAAGCGGCACTTCCTGGTCTACGCGGTCACCCACCTGCTGGTGATGCCGCTGCTGTCGCTGATGGTCTTCAGCTTCGCGACCGGCCGCCCGCCGTGGGAGGCGCCGCCCTGGTTTTTCGTCTACGCCTGGGTGGGCTTCTTCGTCACCTTCAACTGGGAGGTGTCGCGCAAGATCCGCGCGCCCGCGGACGAGATCGAGGGGGTGGAGACCTACACGCGGATCTTCGGCACCTACGGCGCGGCGTATCTGGTGCTGCTGCTGCGGGTGATCGACACCGGCCTCGTGGCCCTGGTCGGCTGGCACCTGGGGCTGTCGCCCTGGTTCTACGCGGCGCTGGTGGCCCTGTTCCTGGTCTGCCTGGTGGGGTTCTTCCAGTACCGTTTCGATACCAACCGCAAGACGGCGAAGCGGATGGAGACCTACGCCGGCATGTACATCATCGCCTTCGACCTGATCCTGGCGGTCGAGATCGCGCGGAAGTGGGGGTTCGGGGGATGAGCGGGGCGGGAATCCGTGCCGCCGGGCGAGGCGCCAAGCCCCGCCCGGCGGCGTCCGGCGAGCCCGCTTCAGTTGTTGTTGCCGCAGGGCTGCGGCGGGGCGCAATCGAGAATCACGCACCTCGTGCCGCAGCACTGCTCGTAGCAGCAGATATGGCCGCACGCGTCCACGGGGCGGCAATAGGTGACGCAAGTGCCGGACGCCTCCGCGGGACGCGGGGAGAAGACGCCGGCGGCGGAAATGCCCGCAACCAACAGGACCAACAGGAAGAGCTTGCGCATGGTCAGGCCTCCGTTCGGAAGTTGAAAGATTTTCCTATTATAGCCAAGAGTCTCGATCATGAGAGATCGTGAGACAGGGGCGGACCGGCTGGCCGGGAGCCGCTTGACCGGGTGGCCTGGAGACGGGGCCTTCGCCGCCCTCCCGGACGCGATCCTGGGCGGCAAGGCCGCCCATCTCGCCCGTCTGGAAGCGCTGGGATTCCCCGTCCCGCCCTGGTACGCGATCACCACCGAGGCCTTCGAGCAGGCCGTCGCCGGCTTCCGCGAGCGTCTCGCGGCGCGCCTCGCCGCCTGCCTCGCGCGGAACGGGGACCTGGCGGCCATCGCGGCCGAGATCCGCGCCCGCATCCTCGCCTGCGAGCTGCCGCCGGGCCTCGCGGCGGCGGTCGCCGCCGCCCACGCCGCCCGCATCGCCGAGGACGCCGAGGACGCCTACGTGGCGGTCCGCTCCTCGGCGGCGGGGGAGGACGCGGCGGGCGAATCCTTCGCGGGCCTCCACGACAGCTTCCTCTTCGTCCGCGGTCGTGAGCAGATCCTGGAGGCCGTCCGCAAGGTCTGGGCCTCCGCCTACAACGAGCGCGCCCTGGCCTACCGGCGGGCGAAGGGCCTCCCGCTCGACGGGATCGCCGTCGCGGTGGTGGTCCAGCGCATGGTCGAGGCGCGGACGAGCGGCGTCCTGTTCACGGCCAATCCGAACACGGGGAGCGTCCACGAGATCGTGATCAGCTCGCTCTGGGGGGCCGGCGAGGGGCTGGTGAGCGCCGGGCTCGACGCCGACACCTGGATCGTCGACAAGGAGACGCTGGAGATCGCCGAGACGGTGGCGGCCAAGCCCGAGCGGCTCGTCCTCGACCGCGAGGCCGGCGGGGGGCTCGCCCGGGTCCCTGTACCGCAGGATCTCCAGGCCCGGAGCAGCCTCGCCCGCGAGGAGGTCCTCGCCCTCGCCCGCCTCGGCCTCGCCGTCGAGCGCCACTACCGCCGGCCGCAGGACGTCGAGTTCGCCGTCGACGCGGAAGGCCGGCCGTTCCTCCTCCAGGCGCGGCCGGTGACCACCGTCGAGGAGTTGGGGCCCGCCGCCGGCAACCGGCTGATCTGGGACAACTCGAACATCATCGAGAGCTACTCGGGCGTGACCTCGCCGATGACCTTCAGCTTCATCCGCCGCGCCTACGCGATCGTCTACCACTGCTTCGCCGAGGTAATGGGGATCGACGCCGGCACCGTACGGGCGAACCGCGAGGTGTTCGAGACCATGCTCGGCCTGTTCCGCGGGCAGGTCTACTACAACCTCCTCAACTGGTACCGGCTGGTGCGGCTTTTTCCCGGGTTCAACTACAACAAGAGCTTTATGGAATCGATGATGGGCGTGCGCGAGGCCGCCGGCGTCGAGACGATACCCGAGGCTTCAGGGCTCCGGCGCTACACGGTCGAGCTGCCGGCCCTGCTGCGGCTGGTGGGGCGCTCGGCGCGGAACTTCCTGCGCATCCGGCGCATCGTGGGAGAGTTCCAGGCGCGCTTCCGGGCGCACTACGAGCGCTGGTCGGCGATGGACTTCCACGCCATGCCGCCGCACGAGCTGGCCGCCCTCTACCGGGAGATGGAGGAGAAGCTCCTCTGGGAGTGGAAGGCGCCGATCATCAACGACTTCTTCGTGATGGTCTTCTACGGCACGCTCAAGAAGCTGTGCGTCTCCTGGTGCGGGGAC
This sequence comes from Thermoanaerobaculia bacterium, assembly GCA_036402955.1. Lineage (GTDB taxonomy): Bacteria > Acidobacteriota > Thermoanaerobaculia > Multivoradales > UBA5704 > DATARR01. The sequence continues at coordinate 86,950 of DASWRX010000075.1, read as the reverse complement.
GCCTCCGGCTCGCTCCAGAACGACCTCATCTGCGGCGAGGGGGGCATCGAGAGCACCGAGCCCACGAAGATGCTCCTCGAGCTCGCCGCCCAGGCCCGCCAGAGCCCCGAGTTGCGGCGGATGCTCTTGGAGCGTCCGCCCGAGGAGCTGGCCCGCGAGGTGCCAGCCGATCCGCGCTTCCCGGACTTCGCCGCCGGGATCGCCCGCTATCTCGACCTCTACGGTTTCCGCTGCGTCAACGAGCTGAAGCTGGAGGAGCCCTCGCTCAAGGACCGCCCGGCCTTCCTGTATCAGATCCTCCGCAATTATCTGGCCGCCGGGGACCCGGCGGGGATGGACGCGGGCGGGATGGAGGAGCGGGAGGGGAGCATCCGGCGCGAGGCCGAAAAGAAAGCTTTTCAGGCGATCCGCGGCGCGCCGCGCCGCTGGATCTTCCGCCGGGTCCTGGAGAACGCCCGTCTCGGCGTGAAGAACCGGGAGAACCTCCGCTTCGCCCGCACGCGCATCTACGGCCTGCTGCGCGAGTTGCTGCGGGCCGTGGGGGAGAACCTCACGGGCGAGGGCCTGCTCGACCGCGCGGACGACGTCTTCCATCTCACGCTCGACGAGGTCTGGGATTTCACCAAGGGCCGGTCGGTCACCACCAATCTCCGCGGCCTCGCCGCCCTGCGCCGGGAGGAGCTCGACGCCTGGCGCCGCATGGACCCGCCCGCCGACCGCTTCGAGACCTTCGGCCTGCCATACAACCGCAATCTCTACCAGGGGCGCCCGAAAGCCGCGGTCGATGCTGAGCCCGGCGTCCTGCGCGGCACCGGCTGCTGTCCCGGCATCGTCACCGGTCCCGTCAAGGTCCTCCGCACCCCCAACGAGGACGCCCGCCTCGACGGCGAGATCCTGGTCGCCGAGCGCACCGACCCCGGCTGGGTACCGCTCTACCCGTCGGTCTCGGGGCTGTTGATCGAGCGTGGCAGCATCCTCTCCCACTCCGCCATCGTGGCGAGGGAGATGGGGATTCCCACCATCGTGGGGATCGCGGGGCTGGTGGCAGCGCTGAAGACCGGCCAGAGGGTTACCATGGATGGCGGGACGGGGACGGTGCGGATTGAGGAGAGCGTTTCGGGATGATAGAATATCCCTCGCTTCGCAACCGGTGGCATGGAAACAGGGAAAGAGACCAATGACGACCGAGAACCTTCAGCAGTTGATCGCAGGCTTGGCGGAATCCCAGAAGCAGAGCGAGGAGACCCGGAAAAAAGAGGATGAGGAGTGGCGTAGGGAGAGAGCCGAAACGGAGAGGTTCCTGCGCGAGGTCGGGCGCCAGATCGGCGCTCTTGGGGACAAGTTCGGGAGCTTCACCGAAGGGATGGCTTTCCCTTCCATGCGCAAGCTCCTCGAGGAGCGCTTTCAAATGAATGTCGTCGCGCCTCGGGTCCGCGCGCGAAGAGAGGGACGTTCTCTGGAGATCGACGTTCTGGCGTACTCCAATGCCCAGGTCAACGAAGTTTACGTCGTCGAGGTCAAGAGCCATCTGCGCGAGGACGGCCTCGAGCAGATGAAGAAGATTCTTCGCGAGTTCCGGGATTTCTTTCCCGAGCACAAGGACAAGAAGATCTTCGGAATCCTGGCGGCTGTGGATGCTCCTGACGACGTGCGGGAACGGGTCCTGCGGGAAGGGATCTACCTCGCGCGCATCCACGACGAGGAGTTCGAGTTGGAAGTCCCCAAGGACTTCAGGCCCCGAGCGTTCTGAGATCCTCAGTAATTGATCTTGTTGTCCGCCGACCCTTTCACCACGTCCAGCGTCACTTCGTTGCAGCTCAGTTGCGCCATCTTGAAGCGGTCGCGCGGCCGTGGCGGCGAGGCTCCGTCGCGGATCACGTCCTGGACGTAGCCCACGGCCTTGACCGTGTAGAGGCCGGGCTTCGACATGTCGTAGGCCTGGGAGAGGTCGAGCCCCGTGATCATCGACTCGCCGGTGCGGAGCTTCAGGTACTCGGCCGCCGTCGGGTCCCCCCGCTTCGCGAGGACGCCCTGATAAGGAAGCTCGTGGCCTTCGAGGCTCACCGAGAAGACGGTCCCCCTCCATCCATCCCAGGGCGTGTTCCAGCGCAGCACCCAGACCGGCCGCTCCAGGCGGTTCGTCAACTGGAACCGCATCCCGACCGGCCCGCCCGCGATCTGCGGACGCATCGCCTCCATCCGGCACTCCAGGGGATGCAGGGCATCGGCGGGGGGATGGGATTTCATCCAGCAGTGGGTGGAGAGGAGCGCGCAGAGGGTCAGGGAGAAGAAGGCGGTCTTCCGCATCCGCGCAGTCTATCGCGACCCCGAGGGGAAACGCGGGCGGAGGCTCCGCCCGCGCTCCACCGTGAAGTGGCTGATCTCGTGGATCAGCGTCCCAGCCTTGGAGTCGGTGCCGGTGGCCGGAGCGCTCCAGAAGGCGCCGCAGAGGTGCACTTTGTACGGCTGATTGGCATAGACGCCGAACCAGGTCTTGTAGTTGGTATCGGTGGAGCGGGAGGCCGTGGGGACGGCGTTCAGATAGCCACGGGACCGCTGCGCCAGCCCCTGGGCTTTATTGAGGGTCGTCACCAGCAGGCTCTGGCGGCTGGTGGAGCAACTCACGTAGCTCGGGGTCAGGGCCTTCTCGCCGCGGACGGCCTCGTCCATCTGGACCAGCGTTTCGACCGCGCCGGTCGCCCGCTCGTTGCGCTCGACGCCGAGGAAGACGACGTTGGACTCCAGGTTGCCGGCGCCGAGGCCGGAGAGCGACTTGGCGGTGTTGCCGTGCAGGCCGTCCTGGAGAGCCGTCTGATAGCGGATGGCGTACTCGCCCGTGCGGGACAGGTCGTAGACGCTGGACAGCTCGACGTCGGCCGAGACACGGAGCCGCCGGCGGGGATGCGGACGTAGTCCTGGGGACCCGGGGTGGCGCGCTTGTAGAGGCGGCCGGTGTAGGCGACCGACTGGCCGTCGAGGCGCACGTCGAAGAGGTTCTCCTCGACGCCGTTGACGGCGGTCTGCCAGCGGACGAGATAGATGTCCTCGCTGGAGGCGTTGAATCAGGCCTTCGAAAGCATAGGTGAGGAGGGAGGGGCGGGGCGCGCCGCCCAGGTGTAAAAAAATTGTAGAAGGTGGCGGGGAGAGGGTCAGTGCCGCTGCTTGAGCTGGTTCATGACTTCCCGGCAGAGCTTTTCGGAGATCCACAGGTCCGGCCTTGCGGCGATCTCGAGAAGGAGCAACTCGACCTCGTCCAGGGAAAGAAGCCCTGCCTGGAAAGCTTGGACGAGGATACCGACGGTGCCTTTGACGGGAAGGCCCAAACGGCGCGCCTCGGTCCGCGCCAACTCGTCATCCAGCAGGACGAGGACCTCGGCTCTGGGGAACGACTGCGCGAGAGTCAGGAGCTGCCGCTCTCCAGAACCTAAGAACGAAGGAGGCACATACCCCTGGAGGACTTCGTCGGAGGCGTCCAGAACAGGGAAGTCGTGGTGCTTGAGAAAAAGGCGAATGTTGAAGGAGTCCGGAGCATCGCGGATCGTGCCTTCGACGACTGCTTCCTGGTAGACGGCTCTCGGGACTTGAACGACCTCGTACAGATCGGCGAGCAGGTGCAGGCGGTTCAGCTTGCCTAGCGCAATGAGCGGACCAGCATCGACGAGAACGATTCGCAAGGAGGGTCAGCCGAGCTCTTCGGCCAGGGTGGCGGCGCTGAAGGGAGGCTCCAGACCTCGCGCATGAGCGTGGCGGGCGAGCTCCGACAAAGAAACGCCCGCCCGCTCCGCCGCCGCTCCAAAGGATAGGCCCCCATGAACGTAGAGATCGAGAGACCGGTCGATCTTGACCTCGCGCAAACCCCTTTGAAGCAACTCCAAGAGGAAGTCCTGCTGGAGAGTCTCGAATTCTTCCGCCAAGGCCTTTGGAAGGGTGAGGGTTAATGACTTGCCCGACATACCTAGAAGTATACCCACTCCGGCACCTCCGCGATGGAATCGAGCACCCAATCCGCGGCCTGACGCGCCCGCTCCTCGTCCTGCGGGCGGTACTTGCCGGTGCGGACGGCGACGCCCATCATGCCGGCGGCGCGGGCTCCGGCGACGTCGGATTCGAGGTCGTCGCCCACCACGGCGATCCGCTCCGGAGGGAGGCCGAGCTCGCGGGCGGCGGCGGCGAAGAAGGCAGGGCCCGGCTTGCCGACCAGGGTCGCCGTCTTGCCGCTGCCGTGCTCCAGGGCGGCGACGAATGGGCCACCGTCGAGGCTGAGGCCCCCCTCGGTCCGCCAGTAGCGGTTGCGCTGGAGCGCCAGCAGCTCGGCGCCGTCCATGAGATTCCGGAACGCCTGGTTGAGCAGGGGGAAGGTCCACCTCTCGCCGAGGTCGCCGACCACCACGACCTCGGGGGCATGGTCCACGATCTCCAAATCCGGGAACTCCTCGAAGGTGGCCTCGGCCACGAGGAGCTGCGCCCGGCGCACGCCGCGGTCCCGCAGCCAGCGGGCCGCCGCGGCCGGAGCGGAGAGGATCTCCTCCGGCCGGGCCGGAATCCCCATCTCCTCCAGGCGCGCGGCGAGGGCCGTCCGCGGCCGGCCGGTGGTATTGGTGGTGAAGCGGAAGGGGAGGCCCCGGCGGCGCAGGGTCTCCAGCGCCTCGGCGGCCCCGGGGATCGCCCGCCCCTCCTGGTAGACGGTGCCGTCGAGGTCGAAGAGGATTCCCTCAATGCGGCCGCCGTGTCCGGCCTCGCTCATCCGGCCGCTTCCGCCACTTCCCCCGCAATCTTGGCCCGCACCTCGTCCGGCACCACGTCGGCCCGGCGGGCCCAGGTGCTCTCGGGATAGCGGGCGATGAGGTCGTCCCAGCGGCGGATCACCTCGGCGAGGCCGCGCAGACGGTAGCCCGCTCCCGCGGCCCAGAACAGCGCCTCGGGAGCGGCGCTCGACCGGGGGTAGTCCGCGGCCGCGCCGTCGAACCACCGTAGCGCCTCCTCATGGTTGCCGTGGGTCATCTCGGCGAGCCCGAGGACGAGCCGCAGCTCGGCCAGGAACTCGTCGGGCGGCAGGAATCCCACGTAGCGCCGCAGCTCGCTGCCGTGGCTGTCCAGGAAGACGAGCAGCGGCGCCCACAGCACCTTGCCGCGGCCGAGCGCCTCCTTGAAATCCGGATGGCGCTCCTTGACGTTGAACTTGAGCGCCACGAAGCGCTCGGAGACGAATTCAGCGACCTGCGCGTTTGGGTACGTCACGGCACCCATCTTGCGGCAGCCGAGTCACTCGGGGGTCCAGAAATACAGGAGGAGCGGCCTGCGGGCCTCGCGCGCCTCCTCGAGAGCCGGCTGGAGCCGGTCGCGCCACTGGATCTCGGGCATGGTGTGCTCCTTGGAAGTCAGGGGAGAAGCTCCGCGACGGTCGGCGCCCGAGGGGCGCCAGCTTCCGAAATCCTACCCTAGATCCGGTGCGGTCTCATCCTCCCGACCCCGGGTCCCAGAGCGGCACCATCCCCAGCGCCTGCAATCCCAGCACCGCTGCCGCCACCACGAAGCTCAGCAGGAAGCGCCAGGCCGTCCACTCGCGGCTCCTCGGGGCCTTGGGATCGCGCAGCTCGATGGCGGCGTTCGCCAGCGTCGCGACCACGGTGGTCGCCAGGATCGCCAGCAGCGGCTTCAGGGGAGCGTGCCACTGCGCGACGCAGGGTCCCAGCACGGTCAGCGCCGTGCTGAGGAGGGCGAGGCCGATCGCGCCGAGAGGCCCGCTCCGCCGCCGCTCCAGGCGGAAGACGCCGGTGTCCAGGCTGAAGGCGAGCACGGCGGCGATCGCGGCGAGATAGGGGCTGAAGAACGTCGCGTCCATCGCCAGGCTGTTGGACAGCACGAGCACGGCGAACGGTGGGAGCAGGGCCCGCACCAGCGTCCGCACCTTGATCCCCGAGGCATGGCCGGGAGGAGCGAAGCGGAGCCAAGTCCCCAGGTAGCCGGCGAAGCCCACGAACACCGGCAACGTCCACATCCACGAGCCCAGCGACCAGGTGCCGTAGGCGAACAGGATGAAGGTGATCGCGCCGCCGACGTTGAACGAGCGGAAGCGCCAGACGGCGAAGCCCACGCCGAGGCAGATGGCGAGCAGGGAGAGGTTCTGGTACACCACCTCGGAGAGCGGTTTGGTGGTGATCTTGCCCAGGATCACCACCACGGCGAGGGGGATAAACAGGTTGTCCGCCCCTTCGAGCGAGATCGCCTCGAAGCCGGTCACCAGGGCCGCCACCAGCAGGGCCGCCAGCACGCAGACCGGGCGGGGAAGATCGGTCAGCAGCAGGGTCGGCAGGTGGATCGCGAGGAAGGCGATCACCAGGAAGACGAGCGACCCCTCGAGACTCTTCTTCTCGTCCTCCACCTCGTAGCGGATCACCCCGTAGCGGCTGCCGATCAGGGCGGCGAAGGCGTCGCCCACGGCCAGCACCAGCACGGCGGCGAGGTAGAGCCAGGGGCGGCCCTGGGTCATCACGAAGGCGAGGAAGACCGAGAGCGGATAGTACTCCGCCCCCCGGCTGCGGCGGCCGACGCCGTGCAGGCTCTTCAGGAACCCGAAGCGGCTGCCGGCCACGAACAGGGCGGTGAGTGGCAGGGACATCGCCAGCACCACCCAGGGGGAGTGGACGAGGAAGGGGAAGAAGAGGCAGGCGATGCCGCCGCCGAGGTGCACGAGCTTGCGCGTCCATTCCGGCTTCGGATGCCCGAAGCGCCGCCAGAGCTCGGCGACCGCCAGCAGCGAGACGAAGATCCCGGAGAGGATCGCCGCCCCTCGCAGGTCTGCCGGGTCGATGGGGGAGATGTCGATCGGGGAGATCAGACCGCCTCCTCCAGGATGAAGGCGCTGTAGAAGAAGGCGAGATCGCGCGCGAAGAGCTCGCGGGCCGCGGCGTCCAGCGACCGCACCCGGCCGGGGAAGGCGGGACCCAGGCGGCGCGGCGCCAGCATGTTCCAGTAGGCGAAGCGGGCGCCGGGGCGGGCGGCGTCGAGCAGGCGGCCATAGACCGCGGCGCCGGCGCCTTCGTCCAGGTACTCGAAGAGATCGGAGAGGTTGAAGCCGTCGAACCCGTCCTGCCGGTGGACGCGGGCGGCCTCGTCGATCGGCCCCTCGAACAGGGTCAGCCGGTCGAGGTTCCGCTTCAGCTCAGGGAAGATTTCCAGGCGGAGGTAGGGGGGCAGCGTCCGCCGGAAGCCGCCGGTCAGGATGGCCTCGAGGTACGGATTGGCGTGGGTGGGAAGCACGGTGAGCGCGTACTCGACCCGCCCCAGGATGCGCGCGGCGACCGAGCCTTCCACGTAGCGGAAGAACTCGGGGTCCCGGCCCAGGCGGCCCATGGCGAAGCGGCTGAAGAAGAGCCGGAAGAGGAGCCGCCAGCGGAGGTTGTCCCAGGTGCGGTCGTAGAACTCGCGCCGCCCGGCCGCGTCCCGTTCCGCGAGCAGGGCGAGCACCGTCCGCCGCCGGTGGATGAGCGGCAGGACGCGCTCGCGGAAGAGCCGGAAGTAGGTCTCGAACTTGCCGTGGTGGACGATGCCATCGGCGATCTCGTCCAGCCGCTCGCGGAAGAAATCCCGCGCCGTGGCCGGCAGGTCGCGCTCCAGCCGTTCGTAGACGGAGCGCCGGTCCGCCGCGCTGCGGTGAATCCCCAGGAAGCCGAGGACCTCCTCGTGGCCGAGCCGGCGGATGGCGGCGCGCTTGAGCTCGACCAGCGCGAGCTGGGCGGCGGAGAGGTCGGCCGCCACCACCTCGGCGCCCGCCGCCAGCAGGGCGAAGGCATTGTCCCCCGCCGAGGCGATGGACAGCATGCGTTTGCCCGCAGCCGGAGCCAGGGCCGCGCGCAGCACCTCCCCGTCCTCCCACACGTTGGCGTAGCGGACGAGATCGAACCGGGCGCGGTCTTCGATGCGATCGGGCATGGAGATTTGAGAGGGGAGCTTACAGCGAATCTCCCTCTCCACGGATCGTGCCCGGCGAACGCTCTGCCCTCCGAGGCCCTCACCACCCCGGTCCTCCTCTCAGGCAGCCGCGCTCTAATGCAGCCGCGGCCGGAACGCGGAGATCGGGAACCGTCCGCCGCGCCGGAGATCCGAGTGGGTGTCGTCCAGGCTGCGCTGGGCCGCCCGCTCGCGGGGTCCGCCGACGCGGCGGGCCAGCCGGACCGCTTTCCGTCCCGCGATCTCGGCCTCCTCCGGCCGGCCGAGGTCGCGCAGCAGGGCGGCGCGGGCGCTCTCGAGCTCGGCCCTCTCCAGCAGGTCGCCGCTGCCCATCGCGAGCAGCTCCGCGGCCTGGTCGAGCGCGCTCTGCGCGCCTTCGAGATCCCGGGCGATCCGACGGGCCTGTCCCAGGAGGATCAGCGCCGCGGCCTGGAAGTCGTGGACCTGGTCCTCGCCGTAGACCGTGGGCGAGAGGCCCCGCGCCACCGTGAGGGCCAGCTCCGCCGATTCCGCCGCCACCGCGGGCTCCTTCTCCAGGAACGCATGGTACCTCTCGACGAGGCAGTCGTAGAGGCCCCAGGTGTGGAAGCGCCGGTCGTTGTGCGCCAGGATGCGCCGGCGCGCCGGCGGCTGGCTCTCCAGGATCTCCAGCAAGCGCCCGGCGTTCCGCCTCTCCTGCATCAGCCGCTCCTGCCGCCGGCGGGCGTTGGCGACGGCCTTCTGGATGGCCGTGCCATACGCGGCCTCGACGGCGGGCTCGGGGGCGTTCCCGGGGGCGGTCTCGCGGGGAGCGGCGCCCTCCCGCCGACCCTGCGCGGCGCCTCTCAGCAGCTTGCGCACGACCGCGTGCCGGGCTTCCCGAGCCGCATCCGGCTGCAAGAGTTGTTCAAGCTCGCTCCAGGAGAGCGCCTGCGTCGTGTCCTCGACCTGCTGCATGATTTCGTCCCTCCCAAAGGACATCGCGCGCGGCGCCGCGCGAATCCCCTCCGGAAAAGTTATCGAAAGCAGAAATCGTGCCTGTTCTCCGAACCCGCCCGCCCTCTGGCATCCTATTTGCCAGTTCTTTGCCTTTGCCAGTGATTTGCCGGCAGGAGGCTGCATGGACGTCCTGACGATTCCCCACGTGACCCATCCGGGGCTGCTGATCGCCATCGGCGGCGCCGAGGACAAGACCCGCGAGCGGATCATCCTGCGCTACTTTCTGGAGGCGGCCGGAGGTTCCGACGCGACCATCGTGGTGCTCGCCACCGCCTCCGACGTGCCGGAGACCGGGGAGCGCTACGCCGATCTCTTCCTCGCCCTGCGCGCCGAGAACGTCGAGGTGCTCAAGATCGAGACGCGCGAGGAGGCCATGGAGGCCGGCGCCGAGGCGCACGACCTGCTGGAGTACGCGACCGGCCTCTTCATCACCGGCGGCAGCCAGCTCAAGCTCTCCTCCGCGCTCGGCGGCACCGAGATCGCGCGGACGATCCGCGCCCGCCACGCCGCCGGCATGGTGGTGGCCGGCACCAGCGCGGGCGCGGCCCTGCTCTCCGAGCACATGATCGCCCTCGGGGAGAGCGGCGCGACGCCGCGCCGCCGGCTCGTCCATCTCGCCAAGGGGCTGGGGCTCGCCCCGGACCTGATCATCGATCAGCACTTTCGCCGCCGCGACCGCCTGGGGCGGTTGCTGACGGCGCTTTCTTACAATCCCGCGCCCCTCGGCGTCGGCATCGACGAGGACACGGCGGCCATCATCAGCGGCAACGGCGAGCTCTCGGTGCTGGGCGCCGGCGCGGTGATGGTGGTCGACGCCTCGGCGATGCGTTTCACCGACAGCCACGCCATCCACCGCGGCCAGCCGGTCGCGATGATGGGGTTGAAGCTCGACTTCCTGACCACCGGCTGCCGCTACGACCTGAAGCGCCGCGAGGGGATCACGCCGCCGCCCATGGTCCACCTCGAGCCCATGGACCGCCGCTCGCCCCAGCAGCCGCCGGTGATGAGCGAGGACGTGAGGAGGATCCGGGAGGTGCCCGTCGCCTCGGAGGATGGAGGGGAATAGAAAGGGTTCCTGGCATACGGATTGCTCAATGACCGGTATTGAACCGGCATCGATCAACCCAAGACGACAACACCAGGAAAGCCCTTCCGGAGACCTTCCATCATGAAAATCCTGGAGACTCGGGTCTATCGCGGTCCCAACCTCTACGCGCGCTGGCCGATGATCCGCCTGCGCCTGGACCTCGGCGAGCTGGAGCGGTTCCCCACGGTGGAGATCCCCGGCTTCGCCGACCGCCTCCTCGAGCTGATCCCCACCCTCTGGCAGCACGGCTGCTCCTACGGCGAGGACGGCGGTTTCGCGCGGCGGATGAAGGAGGAGGAGGGGACCTGGCTCGGCCACGTCCTGGAGCACATCGCCATCGAGCTCCAGTGCCTGGCGGGCACCCCCGTCAGCTTCGGCAAGACGCGCGGCGAGGGGCTGCCCAAGGGGCAATATCACGTGGTCTACAGCTACGTCGAGGAGGAGGTCGGGCTGGCGGCGGGGGACCTCGCGATGCGCGTCATCCGCCACCTGCTCCCTCCCGAGCGGGAGGATCACGATCCGTCGCCGTTCGATTTCACCCTCGAGCTGGAGAAGCTGATCCATCTCGCGCAGCGCCGGGCCTTCGGCCCCTCGACGGCCGCCCTGGTGCGCGCCGCCGAGGAGCGGGACATCCCGTGGATCCGTCTCAACGAGGGCTCGCTGGTGCAGCTCGGCTACGGCAAGCACCAGAAGCGCATCCAGGCCACCCTCACCAGCGAGACGCGCCAGATCGCCACCGAGATCGCCTCCGACAAGCGGCTGACCCACCAGATCCTCGAGCAGCTCGGCCTGCCCGTGCCCCGGCAGGCCATCGTCTACGACGCCGCCGAGGCGATCGAGGAGGCGGAGCGGCTGGGCTTCCCGGTGGTCGTCAAGCCGCTCGACGGCAATCACGGCACCGCCGTGGCGATCAATCTCAAGACCTGCGAGGAGGTGCGGGAGGCCTACGAGAAGGCGCGCGAGCTCTCCGGGCGGGTGATCGTCGAGGCCTGCCAGACGGGCCAGGACCACCGGATCCTGGTCGTCGACGGCAAGGTCGTGGCGGTGGCGAGGCGCGTCCCTGGGCACGTCGTGGGCGACGGCGAGCACACCATCGCGGAGCTGATCGACGTCGTCAACGCCGATCCCCGGCGCGGCATCGGCCACGAGAAGGTGCTCACCCGCCTGGCCGTCGACGATCAGGCCCGGCGCCTGCTCGCGCTCGCCGGCCTGACGCTCGAGTCCGTGCCGCCGGCAGGGCAGGTGGTCTATCTCCGCTCGACCGGCAACCTCTCGACCGGCGGCACCGCGATCGACATGACGGACGCGATCCACGACGACAACCGGCTGATGGCCGAGCGGGCCGTCAAGGCGATCGGCCTCGACGTCGGTGGCGTGGATTTCATCTCCCCCGACATCACCCGCAGCCACCGGGAGGTCGGCGGCGCCATCGTCGAGATCAACGCGGCGCCCGGCTTCCGCATGCACCTGTCGCCCACCGAGGGGAAGCCGCGGGACGTGGCCGGACCGGTGATCGACATGCTGTTCCCGCGCGGCACCCGCTTCCGCATCCCGATCGCCGCCATCACCGGCACCAACGGCAAGACGACCACCACCCGCATGGTGGGGCACATCCTCAAGCTCTCGGGCTACCTGGTGGGGATGGCCACGACGGACGGCGTCTACATCGACGGCGTCCGCACCGTGCGCGGCGACATGACCGGTCCCTGGTCGAGCCAGCTCGTGCTCCGCGATCCCACCATCGACGCCGCCGTGCTGGAGAGCGCCCGCGGCGGCATCGTCCGCTCCGGCCTCGGCTGGCGCAAGTGCAACGTCGGCGCGGTGCTGAACGTCGCCGCCGATCATCTGGGCCTCGGCGGCATCGAGGATCTGGAAGGTCTCGCCGAGGTCAAGCAGATCATCGCCGAGGTGTCCCAGGACTACGTCGTGCTCAACGCCGACGACGAACGGGTGGCGAAGATGGCCGCGGCGAGCCCGGCCGAGCCGATCTGGGTCACCCTGGATCCCACCAACGAGCGGGTCCGCGAGCACGTCCGCGCCAAGGGCAAGGCCGTGGTGCTGGAGGCCGGCCTCAACGGCCGCATGATCGTGCTCTATCAGGGCGAGCGGCAGATCCCGCTGCTGTGGGCGCGCCAGATCCCCGCCACCATCGAGGGGCGGGCGCTCCACAACATCCAGAACGCCATGTTCGCCGCCGCGGTCGCCCACGGCGTCGGGGTCGGAGTGGAGAACATCCGCCAGGGGCTGCGCACCTTCTCGAACGACTTCTTCCAGGCCCCCGGGCGGCTCAATTTCTACAACGAGCACCCTTTCCGGGTGCTGCTCGACTACGCCCACAACGCCCACAGCATGGAGGCGGTGGCGCGGACGGTGCGCGAGCTCGCCGTCCACAGCCGGCGCATCGGCGTGATCGCCTCGCCCGGCGACCGCCGCGACGCGGACATCCGCGCCCTGGCCGCCGCCGCGGCGCCGGCCTTCGACCTCGTGCTGCTGCGCGAGGACGACGACCTCCGGGACCGTCCGCCCGGCGAGGTGGCGGACGTGCTGCGGCAGGGGCTGCTCGACGCCGGCTTCCCGGCCGAGCGGATCGTCCCCGGGTTCTTCCGCGAGGAGGAGGCGGTGACGAAGGCCCTGGAGATGGCCCGGGCCGGCGATCTGTTGGTGATCTTCGGCGACAAGCTCGCCCGCATCTGGGAGCAGATCGTGAGCTTCAAGCCGAAACCCGCGGCGGTGGAGCCCGTCGCGGACCGCCAGGGCGAGTTGGTCGGGAGCCGCGTCTCCTAACCCCGGATCACCTCCAGCACCGCCTCCCGCTGGACGTGGACGAGGAGGATCAGCAGGTCCCCGGGGAGGGCCCAGGCGAGCGCCTGTTGCGCGGCCTCCAACTCGGAGCCGGCGTGCCCGATCCGCTCCGGCGGCACGCCGAGGCGGAGGAGCTCGTCCTCCAGGATGGCGGGGGTCTCGCCGGGCTCCCGGCCGCGCAACATCTCGGGCAACTCCTTGATGACGATCCGGTCCGCCTCGAAGGGGAGAGCGGCGCGGGCGAGGTCGCGGAGGGCCTCGTCGTCGCGGTCGCCGGCCTGCCCGAGCACCAGCAGCCGGCGCTCCGCCGGGATCGACCGCGCCACGTCGAGCAGCGCCGAGAGGCCGTGGGGATTGTGGGCATAGTCGAGGAGGATGCGGAAGCCGTCGCGCTCGAAGAGGTTGCCGCGCCCGGGGTTGTCCCCGGGATTGTTGCCGACCCGCCGCAGCCCCGCCGCCATGGCCTCGACGGGGACGCCGATCGCCGCCGCCATGCCGATCGCCGCCAGGGCGTTGGCCACGTTGTGCCGCGCCGCGCCGCCGAAGGTGACCGGCGCCTCCTCGGCGCGCAGCACGGCCAGCCGCTCCGGCCCGCGCGCCAGCGTCAGGACCCCATCCTCGATCCAGACCGCCTCGCCGCCTGAGGCCAGGGCTGCATGCAGCCGCGGATTCTCCGGATCGAGGCTGAACCAGACGATGGGGGAGCGGACCTCGTCCGCGGCCTCGACCAGCACGGGATCGTCCGCGTTGAGCACGATGCGGCCGTCGGGACCCACGGCGCGGGCGATCACCAGCTTGGCGGCCGCGAGCGACGGCAGATCGTGGACCCCGAACTCGCCGAGATGGTCGGCGGCGATGTTGGTGACCAGGGCGGCGTCGGCGCGGTTGACGGCGAGCCCGCGCCGCAGCAGGCCGCCGCGGGCCGTCTCCAGGATCGCCACCTCCACCCGCCGGTCGCGCAGCAGCAGGCGGGCGCCGCCGGGACCCGAGAAATCCCCCTGCTCGATCTCCTCGCCGCCGACGTCGACGCGGTCCGTCGAGGTCACGCCGGCCATCCGCTCCGCGGCGTCGACGATGGCGGCGAGCAGCCGGACGGTGGTGGTCTTGCCGTTCGTTCCGGTCACCAGCAGCACGGGGACGTCGTGGATCGGGCCCCAGTCGATCTCCCGCGGGTCGGGGAGGGCCTCCACCGGCCACGAGCGCGAGCCGGTCCCCAAGCCCACCGAGGCCACGCGGTCGTCCGCCAGGAAGGCGACGCCCCGCTCGGCCGCGGCGTCCCGCAGCGCCACGAGCGCCGGGTTGGCCTCGCGGGCGATCTCGGCCCGCAGCAGGCTGGCCGTCTTGGCGAGATCGGGCTCGCGGCGGCCGGCCACCACGTCCCCGGCCGCGTCCCAGGCCCAGTCGTTGACGTCCGTGGCGGCATAGAGGCCGTCGATGGGGGCCGAGAACGCCAGGCTGGCCCCGCCGGGGAAGCTCCGCGCCACGATCTCCTCGCCCTTCCAACCCACCGCGTCGAGCATCCGCCGCGCCTGGGCCCGCCAGGCCGCCACCACCGCCTCGCTCTCCTCGGGGGACAGCGAGACCTCGATAACCGCGCCGGGGCGGTCGAGCAGGAGGTTCGGGCCGGTGAGCCGGCGGGAGTCGAGGAGGTCCATGCGGGGTCATCCGGGGAGGAGGGTCTGCCGGAGGAAGGAGGTTAGCAGAGGGCGGGGGGCTGACTCCATCACGGCGGCGTGCCGTCGCGGGTCCGGGACAGTGGAAATCCGGCTGCCCAGCTTTCCGGAAATCCCCTTGACTTTTGTTTGGCTAAATTCTATTTTAAGACATGGCGATTATACTCGCCGAAGCCTACCACCAACCACCCGGGAGGCGCCGATGAGCACAGGTCTCAGCAGCAAGTTCAATATCCTTCGTGAGTCCCCCTTGGATCACCATCCTCCGGAGCCTGTAGCGGGACCCGCCAAAGTCGCTGCGTCGAATCGTTGGGTCGCCTCCCGATACAACATCCAGACCCCGACGGAGGACGGCAGGCTGATCGTCTGGAACACCTTCCGGGGCTCGATGAGCGTGTTTCCCCCCGAGCAGAAGGACGCGGTCAAGTCCCTGCTGACCCGGCGGGGGTGCGACAGCAGCTCCAAGGGAATCGTGGGTTATCTCTACGATCGCGGCTTCCTGATTCCTGAGGGCACGGACGAGTACCGGCTGTTTCAACATGCCTTCGGCTATCAGCACTACCGGCAGGACGCCCTCGAATTGATCCTGCTGGCTTCGGAGGACTGCAACTTCCGTTGCCAGTACTGCTATGAGGACTTCACGCGGGGAACGATGAAGCCGCAGGTGAGGGAATCCATCAAGAAGCTCGTCCGGAAGAAGCTTCCCTCCCTGCGCTATCTCTCGGTCTCCTGGTTTGGTGGGGAGCCACTCTATGGTTGGCCGGCCATCGAGGATCTCGCTCCCTTCTTCCGCGACATCGCGGTCGAGAACTCCCTCGCCTACTACAGCAATATGACGACCAACGGCTACCTTCTGACTCCGGATGTCGCCGACAAGCTCCTGCCGTGGGGCGTGCTGCGCTATCAGATCACCATCGACGGCGCCCCCGAGGACCACAACCGGAATCGTCCGGGCCGCAACGGCGAGCCGACGTTCGACGTGATCTTCCAGAACCTCCTGGAGCTCAGGAAGCGCCCCGAGGAGTTCATGATCGATCTCCGGATCAACTTCGACCGGCAGAACCGGAGCGGCCTCGACGACTTCATCGATCTTCTCGGCCACGAGTTCGGGGGGGATCCCCGCTACCGGTTGCGGATCCGTCCGGTCGGCCGGTGGGGAGGTTCCAACGACTCGAACCTGGACGTCTGCGGTAAGGACGAAGCCAAGGAGACCACGTACCAATTGATCGGTAGGGCCGCTCAGAAGGGGCTTGGGAGCTGCGACGACGTCCGGGACTCTCGGGGACTCGGCTCAAAGGTCTGCTATGCGGCGCGGCCTTACAACTACATCATCGGAGCCGACGGCCTCGTGATGAAGTGCACCGTCGATCTCGACAAGGAAGATCGCAACGTAGTGGGCCGCCTGGACGAGGAGGGAATCCTCCACCTGGACAATGCCAAGTTCACGATGTGGACCGAGCCGGCATATTCCGGTGACGACGGTTGCCAGAAGTGCGTGATTTTGCCCCTTTGCCAGGGTATCTCCTGTCCGCTGATCCGCATTACGGAAGACAAATCCCCTTGCGTTCCCCTGCGCAGCAACGCGAAGCGAGATCTTTTGCTGGCCGACAGATACCGGAAAAAGCCGGCACGGGAGCGTGTGGTCCGAGGATAAGGCCGCACAACGATCCAACCAGGCCTGAGCGGCTGCCGGAAAGACCTCCGAAAGGGAAAGCCCGCGGGCGTTCCACGCCGTCAGGTCATTATAAAGGAGGACATCATGTCAGACGAACTGAAGCAGGATCAGAGCCCAGAGGTCAAGATCGACGAGTTGGACGACCAGGACCTCGACGAGGCCTCGGGCGGCACGGCCGCGGATCTCTCCGAGGTGAGCAACAGCGGCTGCAACTGCGGCTGCGCGCTGGACTGAGCCGTGGATTCGGGGGTGTTCCGGCCGGCGGGTCTGCGGCTGGAACACCTCTTGCTAATCCGCGCTGGGCAGATCCCGGTCCCTGTCCAGGCACGTGCGGAGTGAGGGAGGCAAGGCGCGCCACTTGCTGGAGTCCCGCAGGATTCCCGCGCGGATCTGAAGTGATGGGCCTGAGTCTGCGGTCCGGCAGAAGTGGAGGAGATCGATCACGCTGGAATACCAGAGCGGCGTTACGTCCCTTCGTCCCATCCGCAGAAAATCCTTTACAAGGACGAGGTAGAGCTCCCAGTCCTGTCGCTCGAAGGACCGCTTCAGGTGCAGCCACCGCTGAACTCGCGGGTGCAGCAGGCGGTCTCTCTCGAAATAGTCGGACCCGCGCTCCAGGACCTCGCGGAAGGCTTCCCACGCGAGCGGGGAGCTCGTCCGTGAGAGCGCCAGAGCCATCTCGTTGGCCACCTGGGTCACCATGGCCAGCCGGACCGCCCGCGGGTGCCGCTGGAACGTCTCCCGGTGCCAGGAGTGATGAACGGGCAGGCCGCCATTTGTCAGGCCCTCCAGATAGGCGAGGATGTGCCCGCCGAGGGAGCCCGCAACCTCGAGCCGGCCGACACGGAGCTCGAGCCGCAACAGGTTCAGGACGGACTGAATCCGGTGCACCTCCAGCAATCCGAAGGCCGTGTCCTGCTCTAGGAGCGCGTCGGCCTCCATAGCGGCCTGGAGCCGCTCGCGGGCCTGATCGAAGCGTGCTTCCCGGAAATCCAGGTACGCCAGGGCGGACTCCAGGACCGCCTTGGCCATGAGCCATCCCCGGGTCGACGCCTTCTCCCGGCCCAATTCCCGCCTGCCCGCCGCGAGGCATTCGGTCGCCTCTCCCAGACGGCCTTCCCGCGCGAGACGGAGCCCTTGCGAGCTGGCCTGCCGGACTTTGCGAATCAACAATCGCTCCGGCAGCGGAAGCTGGTTCGTCACCAGATGACGCAGCAAGACCTGATAGCGGGGATGGTAGTCCCGGGGATCGGCGGCCTCCCGGTTGAGGAGGCCTGCCCGGTATGCATCGAAGAGTGCCTGAGCCGTCGCGGAATCCATGATCTGGCCTGAAAGTGAGCTCCCGGTCCAGCCACCGGAGTGGCGTCTCTTTATTTTAGTATACTTCATTGGAATGGTGCATTCCTCCGCCGCACCCGCTTCCTGTAGCGATGATCTCACCGAGGAAGAGTGCGTTTCCGGTCTTGCGCACCTCTGGGCAGCGGTCAAACGCCATTTCGTCAACTTCGACCTGGTGCCGGGCATCGATTGGGATACCCTCTACCGGGAGAACCTGCCTCGTGTCCGGCAGGCGACGACGGTCGCGGCGTACTATCAGACCCTGCGCAGGATGGTCGCAAAGCTGCGGGACGGGCACACCGGCGTAACCCCCCCCGAGGAGATCGCCGACGAGATCCTGGCTCGGCCACTGCTGGTCACGCGGTGGATCGCAGGACGGGTGTTGGTCGCCGGGATCCTCGACGAAAGGCTCGAGCGGACCGGAATCGCGCACGGTCAGGAGATTGTCGCCGTGGACGGCGTACCTGTCCGCGAATATGCCGGGGCCCAAGTCGAGCCGTACATGAACGCCTCGACACCCCAGGATCTCGCGGCCCGGACCTTCGAAACCTATCTTCTCGCGGGGCCTCTGAGCCGCGGGACGGAGCTCACCCTGCGGCACGCCGGCGGCGGCGAGGTCGTGCGCTGCGTGCCGCGAGCCCGCCGCCAGGAGAGGACCGGACGCTTGGCCGAACGGCATCCGCCGGTGGTGCTGCGGGTCTTGCCGGGCGGCATCGCTCACCTGGCGCTCAACACCTTCGACGGCGAGGAGGTCGAGCGGCGTCTCGAGGAGGTCCTCCCGGCGATCGTCCGCGCGACCGCTCTCGTCCTCGACATCCGTGAGAATACCGGTGGCAATACTGCCGTGGGATTTCAGCTCCTCGGCCGTCTTACCGGCCGGCGGCATCTCGTCGGCCGGTGGCGGCGGCGCAGCCGACACGCTCAGGACTGGGGAAGCGAGGGGAGCTACCAGGGGGAGACCTGGCTGGAGCCGGTTCAGGACGGGGAGCCCTATGCGAGGCCCGTCGCCGTGCTCACCAGCGCGCGGACCTACTCCGCGGCGGAGGATTTCGCCGCGGCCTTCGACACCATGGAGCGCGGGCTCCTCGTCGGCGAGCCGACGGGTGGCTGCACGGGCCAGCCCTTCGTCTTTTCCTTGCCGCGGGGAGGCTCGCTGCGGGTCTGCTCCCGGCGGGACACCTATCCGGACGGCCGCGAGTTCGTGGGGATCGGCGTCCAGCCCGACCACCTCGTCCAACCGACCCTCGAAGACTTTCGCGCCGGGCGGGACACCGTCCTGGACGCTGCCCTGGATGAGATCAGCCGGGGACTGAGTGGCGGCTCTTGATGGATTGCCGCACCCTGTCCTTCAGCTCCTCGAGGGTTCGGGGCTCGGACGCTTCCTCGAAGGATGCGCGATGAACATCCTCGGAGGTGTAGAGGCCGGCTCGCCATGGGAGGCGGCCCGCCTCCGCCTCCCATGGCAAGGTACGTCGATTGTCAGAGAGCCCGTCTTCGATCCGGAGCCCATAGAGGCTGGACAGATCAAATCAATGTGCATACGATGCGACCTCGTTGAGGCGATTGTCAAGCTTACCGGGCGCTTTCCCCCGAACTGTGCCCGCACTCCCCATAGGAAATAGGGAACTAGTAGCGGGGAACGAATCATTCCCCGTACTTCGCGCGGCATTTCCCGAGGGGAACGGTTTGGTGCGTTGTATGCACATCATTGAACGGGTTTCGTGATTTCCATTCCCTGTCTCGCGGGCCGCGTCGCCCTGAGGGAATGTCTCGTTCCCCGGGACTCCCGGCATTCGAGGTCCGGGGAACGGCCCGGATCGTGGCGATCGCGCGCCTTGCCATGGAAGGACATGCCTGTTCCCTCTCGGGAATGCGCCGCGACAGCGGGGGAATGGCTGGCGCGGGCCGGGGAATGAGGGCGAGACGGTTATGATGAGACGCGGGAGGACGGGAGATGTCTGAGCACGAACCCCTTCGCGTTGGCGGCGAGCCGGTGATCAGTCTCGAGCGACCCAGGCCCTCGGCAGGGAAGCCCGGCTTCCTGAGCGCGCACATCCTGCCGGGCCGCGGGATGATGACCCTGCAGGTCCGCGCCCGCCTTCCCGGGCTGGGCGAGGCGGACCTGCTGGCGTCCCCTCCTTTGGAGCAGGCCGCCCGGTTCGTCGCGGACCACGCGGAGAGATTTCCGGGCAACGTCTCTTACCTGATCGGCGGGGCGATCCTGATCCCCTACGCCAACCGCATCCGCGGGACGCTATCCGCGGACGGCAAGACGATCGCGGCCCGCGTCCTCGGCCGCGAGGTCACGCTGCCGGCGAACGCGGGCGGCCGGCGGCCCGGGGCGGAGCAATACGCCATGCACGGCCTGGTGCTGGACTCCCGCGTCGGCGAGATCGAGCGCCGGACCACCGAGGAGGAGGATGCCGTGCGGGGAGTCCTCCACGCCGGCGATTTCGGCCAGGGCTGGCCCTCTGGGACCGACCTCACCTTCGAGAACGTCCTCCGCAGCGACTCGTTCACCCTCACCATCACCGCGAGGAACGTGGGCAGGGAGACGCTGCCGATGGGGATCGGCTGGCATCCGTACTTTGCTCTCCCGAGCGGCCGGCGGGAGCAGGCGCGGCTCCATCTCCCCGCGCGGAGCCGGACCCTGGTGAACGACTACGACGAGGTGCTCCCCACCGGCGAGGTGGCGCCCGTCGCCGGCACTCCCTACGATTTCTCGGCCCCCGGCGGCCGGCCGGTCGGCGGTCTCTACCTGGACGACTGCTTCGTGGACCTCGAGACCACGGCGGGGGAGGTGGTGGCGGAGGTCGTGGATCCCATATCGTCCTACGGCCTGCGCGTGGTGGCGGCCTCGCCGCCCGTCCGCGCCATCCAGGTCTACGCGCCGCCGGACAAGGGGTTCATCGTGGTCGAGCCGCAATTCAACCGGGCCGATCCCTTCGGCCCGGAATGGGGACCGGACGCGGACACCGGCATGGCCCTGCTGGCGCCGGGGGAGTCGGTGGCGTACTCGGCGCGGCTCGAATTGTTCACGCCGGCCTCATGAGATAATCCGGTCGGGGGATCGCGCCGATGACGCGCCGATGAGCTATCTGGGAACTCTCCTGCTGTTGAGCCTGCTGGTGCTGATCCACGAGGCCGGCCATCTGCTGGCGGCCAAGCGGGTGGGGATTCCCGTCGCGGGCTTCTCCGTGGGCCTGGGACCGAAGGTCTGGAGCTGGTGGTGGGGCTGGACGGAGTACTCGCTCCGCCTCCTGCCCCTGGGCGGCTTCGTGGTGCCGGCGGTCGCCGGCGACGACGAGTTCCGCGCCATTCCGCTGCGCAAGCGGCTGCCCTTCTTCCTGGGCGGACCGCTGGCCAACCTGGCCGTGGCCCTGCCACTCTTCGCGGCGCGGAACGTGGCCCGGGACGGGTTCTCCTGGTCCGGCGTGCTGATCGCTCCCTTCGCGCAGGTCGCGGCGTTCTGCGGCGACGTCCTCCGTTCGCTCCCGAGCCTGTTCGCGAAACCCGAGGCGCTGTCGGGCGTCGTCGGCATCGTCGTCGAGGGCGGGCGGCTCACCGCCGCCGGCCGGGGGCTGGAGCTGGCGCTGTCGCTGACGGTGTCGCTGGCGGTCCTCAACCTGCTCCCCATCCCCGTGCTGGACGGCGGGCAGATCGTCATGAGCTGCCTGGAGAAGCTGTTCCCGCGCGCGGTGCGGCTGCGGGTGCCGCTGACCGTGCTGGGCATGGTCGTGCTGGCGGCCGTGATGCTGTATGCCAACGTGCACGACGTGGTTCGCCTTTGGGGCTAGCAAAGGGGACACAAGGGACAACAGGGACAACAAGGACTGGAGAAGCCTGGGGGCTTATACTCGCCGCGTGCGATCCGCGCTCCTCGCTCCGATCCTGACCCTGTTCCTGGCTGCCGGCGCTCCGGCGGCGCCTGTCCCCGCTCCGCGCGCGGAGGCCCAGCCCACGGAAACCGACGAGTACTCCCTCTACGAGCTGCTCGATCCGGATTCGGCCTCGTTCCACATTCTCTACGAGGTCACCGCCATCGATCCTGGCGCGACGGTCTTCTTCAACCCGATCCGCAAGGGGAGTGTGGCGAGCGGCGAGTCGATCCGCGACCGGGCGACCTCGAAGCCGCTCCAGTTCGAGCAGGTGAGCGGCGGGGAGGCCCGGCGCGGCGGCCTTCCGGAGGCCGAGCTGGACACCGATTACATCCGCATCCACCTGCCGCGCCCGGTCCCACAAGACGGCGGCGTCCGCCTGCTGATCGAGAAGACCTACAAGGACCCGCAGAGCTATCTGCGCAAGGGCGCGGATCGCATCGTCTTCACCCGTACGCTCGGCATCCGCCGCAATGCGATCGTGATGCCGGCGGGGTACGAGGTGATCGCCTGCAACGTGCCGGCGCAGATCCTGACCCAGCCGGACGGCCGTTCGCGGGTGAGCCTGATGCACACCGGTCCGGAGGCGCTGCCGGTGACGATCGAGGCGCGGAGGCTGGCGGCGGCCCGGCCGGCCCCGCAGGCCCCGCAGGAAACCCGCGAGGAGGAACGCCTGTCCGAGCGGGCGCACCAGGACCGCACCATCGTCTACTTCCTGCAAGCGCCGGAGACGCACGCCTTCGACCTCTACCACGACTACACGGAGTCGCGGCCGGGCGTGGACCGCTATCTCAACGTCGTGCGCAAGGGGAGCGCCGCCTCCAAGCCGTCGGCGCGGGTTCTCGACACCGGCGAGGCCCTGCCGGTGGAGACCCGGACGGGCGCGGAGCTACGCAAGGCGGGGCTGCACGTGGGGGAGACGGCGGCGGAGGTGCCGGCCGATTCCGACGTGGTGGTCATCCGTTTCCCCGCGGTGCAGCCGGGCGGCTCGGTCCGCCTGCGGATCGCGGAGACCTACACCGATCCCAGGAGCTACCGTCTGGAGGGGGACACGCTGGTCTTCGACCGCACCTTCGGCCGCCCGCGCGACGCGGTGGTCCTGCCGGCCGGCTGGTCGCTGACCGCGAGCTCGATCCCGGCCCTGGTCTCCGCAACCCCGGACGGCCGCGTCCGTCTCGATTTCGTCAACCCCCGGAACGACGAGATCGCCGTCCTGATCAAGGCCCGGCGTCGGCAGTCCTCGCCGTGATGACGGAAGCGTGACGACGGAAAAAAGCCGCCAAAGACGCTTTTCAGAACGAACGGAGGAGACCGACATGGAAAAGCGTTCGCTGGCCAATGTGATGCGGATGGTGGTGTTGGCGGTGGCAGGGCTTCTCGCGGCGGGGACCGTCCAGGCCGCGTCGGCGCCGCGCTGGGCGCCGCTCGGGCCGCCGGCGGGGCCCCTGTCGGCGCATCTCTTTCCGGACCCGGGAAACGGCGCGCGGCAGTACGCGCTCACCGTTGCGGGGTTGTGGCGCACGCAGAACGGCGGCGGCTCCTGGAGCGCCATCCAGCAGGGCCTCGGCGCGGCGCCACAGGCGCTCGCCCTCGATCCGGCGCATCCCGGGAGGCTGTATGCCGCGGTCCAGGGACTCGACGACTCCGCCTCGATCCTCCGCAGCGAGGACTTCGGCGACCACTGGCGCGCCGTCTATCACACCCCCCAGGGAGAGACGCTCGGCACCCTGGACTTCCAGGTCGATCCGTTCGCCCCCTCGACCCTCTACTGGCTGCGGAATCAGCTCCTCTACCGCAGCGACGATGAAGGAAAGACGTGGAGCTGCGTCGCCGTCAGGGACGGCTGCACGGTGGTGACCTCCTTCGCGTTCGCGCCCGACCGTCCCGACACGCTGTACCTGATGGGCGGGTTCTTCTTCTACCGGACCGCGGACGGGGGCCGGACCTGGTCTCAATCCACGGTGCTCGAGAACGGATTTCCGGCGGACACCGTCGTCGCCACCAGGGCGCCGCGCACGCTGTACGCCTCGCTGCGCGATCCGGTCTATAGGGACGCCTCCACCCCCTGCTTCGCGCGCAGCGACGACGAGGGAACGACGTGGAAGGCGGTGCTGCCCAACACCCGGTGCGGCACGCCGGGGATCGATCCGGAGGACCCACGCACGGTGCGCATCGTGGTGGACACCGGTCTCGGACCACAGCTCTGGCGGTCGCGCGACGGTGGGGACCACTGGGCGGCGGCCGGCGGCGTGCCCTACGTCGGCGACCTGTCCGTGGGCGCGGACGGGCGGCTCTGGCTGAGCTCCGATCACGGCGTCTTCCAGGCCGCGGACGAGCAGGGTCCGTGGCGGCCCTCCAACCGCGGCTTCGCGGCCTCGGAGATCACCGCCCTCCTGACGACCGAGCACGGCGTTCTCGCGGCCCCGGCGCGGCAGCTCTACACCTCGACGCCGGTCGACATCCCGCTCGTGAGGACCGTCGACGAGGGGCACACCTGGACCGGCGTGGCGCTCGCCAACGTGATCGCGCTCGGCGCCGATCCCGGCGATCCGCGCCATCTGCTCGCCTCGGCCCTGCGTTTCGAGCCGCCATACTCCTACGTCTACCGGGTGCTCGAAAGCCGGGACGAGGGGCTCACCTGGCGCGGCGTTCTCGCTCCGCAGGCCGATCATCCCCCCGTCTTTCTGCAACTCGCGGCCGACCCCGACGCCCGGACGCTCTACGCGGGCACCGAGTACGGCGGTTTCTACCGCAGCACCGACGCGGGCCGCACCTGGGCGGTCTCGAACGCCGGCCTGCAGCTCGCGGGCTGCTCCTATCACTACTGTCCGTCGAACTGGGTCCACGCCATCCTCACCGACCCGAAGACGTCCGGCCGGCTGCTCATCCTGTTCGAGAAGCAGGTCTATGAGAGCCTGGACAGCGGCGCGAGCTGGACCCCGCGCGGGCCGCAACTGCCGCGCGACGGTCGCGTCATGGCGCTGACCCGCGAGCCCGGGGGAGCCCTGGTGGCGGCCACCACCGGCACGCGGCCCAGCGACACCGGCCGGCTGGGCGCGGTCTACCGGAGCGCGGACGGCGGCCTCACCTGGACCCGGTCGGGCACCCTGCCGCGCCTGCCCGCGACGGGGAGGGCCACCGAGCTGACCGGCCTCGCGGCGACACCGAGCGGCCTGTTCGCCGGCACCAACTTCCTGGGCGTCCTGTGGAGCCGCGACGGCGGGAACCTCTGGACGCCGCTGAACGACGGCCTGCCGTCGCCCGCGGTCTCCTCGCTGATCGCCGATCCCTTCGTGGCCGGCCGCCTCCTCGCCACGGTGCCCGGCAACGGCGTCTACACGATCGCGGTGCCGTAAGCGATAAGCTCCGCCGCGTGAGAGCGCTCGTCTTCGATCGGTTCGGCGGTCCCGAGGTCCTGGAGATCCGCGAAATTCCGGACCCGGAGCCGCGGCCGGGTCACGCGATCGTCCGGATGCAGGCGATCGGACTGAATTTCGCCGACGTCTACCGCCGGCGGGGGAACTATCACCTCGCCGGCGAGCTGCCCTGGATCGCTGGGTATGAAGGGGCGGGGGTCGTCGATTCTCTCAGCGGGGAGAGCCCCTTCCCGGTGGGCGACCGGGTCGGCTTCGCGGACAGCCCGTTCGCCAACGCCGAGCTCGTCTCCGTTCCCTTCGACAAGCTGATCCCGCTGCCGGGCGACGTTTCGGCCGAGACCGCGGCCGCCCTGCTGCTCCAGGGGCTGACGGCGCAGTACCTGACCCGCGACAGCCATCCGCTGCGGCCCGGGGAGTCGGCGCTGGTCCACGCCGCGGCCGGCGGGGTCGGCCTGCTGCTGGTGCAGGTCGCGAGAGCGCTCGGCGCCCGCGTCCTCGGGATCACGTCGAGCCCCGACAAGGCCCGCGCCGTGCGGGAGGCGGGAGCGGACGCCGTCGCGCTCGCCTCCGAGGACTGGGTGGAGGCGGCGCGGGGCTTCGCTCCCGGAGGCGTGGACGTCGCCTACGATTCGGTGGGCTCCACCCTGCTCCGCAGCTTCGACGCCGTGCGCACGGGCGGTCACGTGGTCTTTTACGGCATGGCCGGAGGAGAGCCGCCGCTGATCGATCCCCGCATGCTGATGGACACCTCGAAGAGCCTCACCGGCGGCGACCTCTGGAACGTGCTCCGCACGCCGGAGGACCGGCGCAGCCGCGCGGCCGAGCTGTTCGGCTGGCTGCGCGGCGGCCGTCTGAAAGTCCACGTCGCCGCCCGCTTCCCCCTCGCCGAAGGGGCCGCCGCGCACGCCTTCCTGGAGAGCCGCCGGAGCTCGGGGAAGGTCCTGCTGGTTCCCTGAAAACCTGCGCTGAAACCTGCGCCTGCCGGTTCCGTACAACGGGCGGAGCCGAGGCTTCATCAATCTTCATCGGATGGGGGGGTGCATGGTCCGTTGTCTCACCGGGTTCTGCTGTCTGCTGGTGCCGGCGGCGCTGCTCGCCCAGTCTCCCGCGGCGAGGCCGCTCGAGTTCCGCCACTTCGAGATCCACCGCGCGACGTCGCCGATCCAGATCGACGGCCGGCTGGACGAGCCGGCGTGGAGCTCGGCGCTCACCTTCGACGTCCCCTACGAGTGGCAGCCGGGCGACAACGCGGTGCCGCCGGTCGCGACCGACTTCCTGGTCACCTACGACGATCACTACCTCTATGCCGCCTTCAAGGCCCACGATCCCCGGCCGGCCGAGATCCGCGCCCACTACATGGACCGGGACGCGATCGACACCCTGGTCCAGGACGATCACGTGATGCTCCAGATCGACCCCTTCAACGACGAGCGCCACGGGCTCCAGTTCCGCATCAATCCCCTGGGCGTTCAGGCGGACGCGTCGTTCAGCCCCAACGAAGGGGGAGAGGACTGGTCGTTCGACCTGATCTGGAGCTCGGCGGGGCGGATCACCGCGGACGGGTACGTGGTCGAGATCGCCATTCCGCTCAACCAGATCCGCTATCCGCGCACGCGCGGAGTGCAGACCTGGGGCTTCGACGTCGGCCGCTCCTATCCGCGCAGCGTCCGCCACCGGATCGGCGCCGCGCCGCGCGACCGCAACAACTCCTGCATCCTCTGCCAGGTGGTGAAGGTGAGCGGCTTCGAGAACCTGGAGCCGGGGCGCAATCTCTCGATCACCCCGACCGTGACGGCGAACCGCACCGACGAGGCGGGCGCGGGCTCTTCAGGCCCGGGGGACCTCCAGACGGGCCACGCGAGGACCGACGCCGGCGTCACGGCGCGCTGGGGGATCACGCCGAGCGCCGCCCTGAGCGCCACGCTCAACCCCGACTTCTCGCAGGTCGAGGCGGACGTGGCGCAGTTGAACGTCAACGAGCGCTTCGCCCTGTTCTATCCCGAGAAGCGGCCGTTCTTCCTGGAGGGGGCCGACTACTTCTCGACGCCGTTGCAGGCGGTCTTCACCCGCACGGTGGTCGATCCGAAGTGGGGGGCCAAGCTCAACGCCCGGGAAGGGGGGAACGCCGTCGCCGTCTTCGCCGCCGAGGACGCGGTCAACCAGCTGACGTTTCCGTCGAACCAGGAGTCCCTCTTCACCCTGCTGCGCGAGAAGGTGACCAGCGGCGTCCTCCGCTTCCGGCGGGACGTGGGGAGCAACTCCTCGCTCGGCGTGCTCTACGCCGGCCGCCAGGGGAGCGACTACCACAACCACCTGGCGGGGATGGACGGCTTCTTCCGGCTGGGCGGCGCGGACACCATGAGGTTCCAACTCGTGCGCTCGGACACCCGTTATCCGGACGAGATCGTGCGGAGCTTCGACCAGCCCGCCGGCGCCTTCCAGGGCAACGCCATCCTGGCCAACTACGACCATCAGGCGCGCGACTGGTCGTGGGGGCTGACCTACGAGGACGAGAGCCCGGAGCTCCGCGCCGACAGCGGCTTCATCCCGCGGGTGGACATCCGGGATACGCGGGGGTATTTCGGACGCCAGATCTACGGCGGCCCGGGCGACCGGTTCACACAGCTCAACCTGAGCGTTTCCGGCGATCGGACGAAGGATCACGAAGGGCGGCTCACCGACGAGCAGATCGTGCTGGACGCCAACGTCGGCGGCCCTCTCCAGTCCTTCCTCGAGACCGCGTACACGCGCAGCACCCACCTGTTCGGCGGCCGGCTCTA
The DNA here is from genome assembly GCA_036402955.1 of Thermoanaerobaculia bacterium. Taxonomy (GTDB): domain Bacteria; phylum Acidobacteriota; class Thermoanaerobaculia; order Multivoradales; family UBA5704; genus DATARR01. The sequence continues at coordinate 59,412 of DASWRX010000075.1, read as the reverse complement.
CGCGGGGATGAACCGCTGGGCGCTGTTCTCCAACATTCAGCCGAGCGGGGCGACGAGGCTGGCGTTCAACGTGGATTACGGCGATGCGATCGATTTCACCAACAACCGGCCGGCGGACACCCTCGTCCTCACTCCCGGCGCCGAGCTGAAGCTGGGACGCCACGTCAACGCCCTGATCAACCATACGCTGCAGATCCTGAACGTCGAGGGGGGACGGTTGTTCGAGGCCAACCTGAGCCAGCTCCGGCTGATCTACAACTTCAACTCCCGGTGCTTCGTGCGCGGCATCTTCCAGTATCTGGACCTGCGGCGGACCGTGGACCTCTACCTCCCCGCGCTCCAGCCCTCGCTCGACGCGAAGACGCGGACGCTGTTCACGCAGCTCCTCTTCTCCTACAAGCTCAACGCCCAGACCGTCCTCTTCCTCGGCTACTCGGACGACCAGTTGGGGATCCCGGACTTCGGCCTCACCCGCACCGACCGCACGTTCTTCTTCAAGGTGGGATACGCCTGGATCATGTAGGGCTCAGCGGGTGAGCGCGTCCGGGGGCGCCGGCGGGGTCTCCGGCTTTTTGGGCTCCCGGGGCTGGCCGGCGGCGACCGCGTCGTAGGCGCGCCGGATCTTCATGCCCTGCCGGCCGCCTTCCACCTCGACCGACAGGTAGAGCAGCTTGCGGTCGTTGGAGACCGTCCAGGTCTCGGTCCGTCGCGGGCCCTTGGCCGGCAGGACCTGGACGGCGAGGCTGCCGTTCTCGTCCCACTTCGCCCGCACCTCCGCGGGGCCGTCGGGCAGCTTCTCGTCGCGCACCTTGCGGTTGTCGGTCCAGTAGACGCGCGGATGGCCGTCGGCGTCGGTGATCGTGACCTTCTCGGGGGTCTGCTCGATCGTCACCGCGCTGAGCGCCGCGAAAGAGGGGGCATCGCCGTCACGCTGGATCCGCTTGGGGTCCTCGAAGCCGCCGCCGGCGGGAGATCCGCCCGGCCCGCGCGGGCCGCCCATCCCGCCGCGGCGCTCCAGCCCGCCTTCCACGGTGACCCGTCCCTCCCGCTGGCTCTCCCGCATCCGCGCCGTGATGTCCTCGTTCAGCCGCCAGGCGCCGTGCAGATCCTGCCGCTGGGCCGGCGCGGCGGCGCCGGCGGTGAGTGCCACGAGGGCCGCGAGGGCCAGGGTCTGTCCACGCTTCAGGGCTCGCATCGTTCTCTCCATGCTCTCCATGCCCATAGTATGAGGCAGGAGAGTACGGCGCGCGCACCGGTCAATCTTCAAGCCGGGGCAAGGGATTTGTAAGGGACGTAAACTCTCTCCGGAGAGACGCCGGCCGGCTGCTAAACTCGCGGCATGGCGCGCCGGACCCCCTCCCGATACCTGCCGCTCGCGATCGGCGTGGCGCTGCTGACGTTGCTGGCCCTGCTCGCGACGCTCCAGTACCGGTGGATCGGCCAGGTGAGCGAGCTCGAGAGCCACCACCTGCGGGCGACCCTCGCCTCGTCCGCCCGGCGCTTCGCGACCGACTTCGACCGCGAGGTGACGCGGGCCTTCCTCTACTTCCATCCGGAGCGTTCGGACTCCCCCGGCGCCTGGCGCGGCCGCGTGGTGCAGCAGTTCCAGCGCTGGACCGCCGAGGTCCCCTATCCGCGGCTCGTCCGCGACGTCCTGCACGTACACCGCGACGCGGCGGGCCGGCTCGACGTGGAGGTGCTGCGCCGGGGAGCCGCCGGTTTCGAGCCGATCCCCTGGCCGGCGGACCTGGAGGCGTTGCGGCGGCGTCTCTCGGAGCCGGCGCGAGGCCCGATGTTCGGCCACGTCACGCCGGTGGTGGCGAATCTCCCGGGTCTGCTGATCCCGATCGCCGTGGGGCCGCCGCCGGTGGTGCCCGGACCCGCGGAGCGGAGCGGGGAGGCCGGGGCCGCCGACAACCTCGTGGTCCGCTTCGACATGGACGCGATCACGCGGGAGATCCTCCCCGATCTGACCCGCCGGACCTATGGGAGCCCACGCGGGGTCGACGACGCGGTGGCCGTGGTGGAGGAGGCGGCTCCGGGCCGCATCCTCTTCCAGTCCGATTCCCGCCTGCCCGCCGCGCTGTTCCGCTCCGGGGACGTCAGCGCGCCGATCTTCGGCCTGCGCCCGTTCGACGAGCTGCGCAACCTGTGGGCCGGGCGGCGGGTCGCCAGGCCCCGCGGCCCGGCGCCGTCCGGCGACGCGGGGCTCGATGCCCCAGGGGGACATGGCCATGGGGAGGCCTGGCGGCTGATCGTCAGGCGCCGCCACGGCTCGCTCGACGAGGCCGTGGCCAGGATCCGCTGGCACAACCTGGGGATCAGCGCCGGCATCCTGGCCCTGCTGGCCGTCACCACCGGATTGATGATGGTGACCACCCAGCGCGCGCAGAAGCTGGCGCGCCAGCAGATCGAGTTCGTGGCCGCCGTTTCCCACGAGCTCCACACGCCGCTGACGGCCATCCGCTCGGCCGGCCAGAACCTGGCGGACGGCGTGGTGGCCGAGCCCGCGCAGGTGAAGCGCTACGGCGCTCTGATCGAGAGCGAGGGGCGGCGGCTCTCCGGGATGGTGGGGCAGGTGCTCGACTTCGCGGGCATCCAGTCCGGCCGCCAGGCCTACACCCTCCAGCCCACCGAGGTCGGGCCGCTGGTGGAGCGGGCCCTCGCCGACTGCCGCTGGATGCTCCAGGAACGGCGGGCCGAGGTCGAGCGCGATGTCCCCGCCGATCTGCCACCCGTCCAGGGGGACCCGGAAGCGCTGCGGCGGGCGCTGCGCAACTTGATCGAAAACGCCGCCAAATATGGGGGACAAACCGGTGGGCCCCACCCCTGGATCCGCGTGCGGGCGCGGGCCGTGGGGCCGGAGATCGAGATCACCGTCGAGGACCGCGGGAATGGGGTCCGCCGCGAGGACCTCCCGCATCTGTTCGAGCCGTTCTACCGCGGCCGCGAGGCGGTGGACGGGAGCGTGGCGGGGAGCGGCCTGGGGCTCAGCGTCGTGCGCCACATCGCCGAGGCCCACCACGGCCGGGTGAGCGTCGCCACCGGTGGCGGGGGAGAGGAGAACGGCTCCGCCGGCTGCGCGTTCACCCTCCATCTCCCCGCCGGCGAGGAGGCCGCGTGAGCGAGCGGCCGGCCGCCGTCGCCTCGCCGCCGCGGCGCATCCTGCTGGTCGAGGACGAGCCCAGCCTCGTCCTCACCCTCACCGACCGGCTGGTCGCCGAGGGCTACCAGGTCGAGAACGCGCGCGACGGCGATACCGGCGTGGCGCTGGCCGTGGCGGACTCCTTCGATCTCATCCTCCTCGACGTCATGCTGCCCGGCAAGGACGGCTTCGAGGTCTGCCGGGAGCTGCGGCAGCGCGGCCTCGAGATCCCCATCGTGATGCTGACGGCGCGGGGGCAGGTGGTGGACCGGGTGGTGGGCCTCAAGCTGGGCGCCGACGACTACGTCACCAAGCCGTTCGAGATGATCGAGCTGCTGGCCCGCGTCGAGGCCCTGTTCCGGCGCTCGCGGACCTCCACCTCCTCGGCGGCGGGGACCTACGCGTTCGGCGACGTGCGGGTCGACTTCCGGCGCGGCGAGGTCTTCCGCGACGGCGAGCCGGTGCAGCTCTCCGCCCTGGAGTTCAAGCTGCTCGCCTACTTCATCCAGAACCGCGGGACGCTGCTGTCGCGCAACGAGCTGCTGGACAAGGTCTGGGGCTACGACGCCATGCCGACCACCCGCACCGTGGACGTGCACGTGGCCTCGCTACGGCAGAAGCTCGAGCGCAACCCCTCGCGCCCCGAGTTCATCCTCACCGCCCACCGGCGCGGCTACCGCTTCGCCGGCTGAAACAGGTTTACATTGCTTACAAACAACTTTCGGCGTCTTGAGGACTGCGCTCCCGGCGCCGGCCTACTCTGAGCCTGTCAGAGAGCTGACGGACCGACCCGATCCCGACAACCCGCCCGGCCCTCCGGGCTTCTGAAACAAGGGAGAAATGGACATGAAGATCAGACAGTCGATCGCCTCCGGCATCTGCGCCGCGCTGCTGCTCGCCGGCGCCGCGCTCGCCCAGGGACACCACGGCCACGTCGCCGGCACGGCGGGGATGGACGGGATGGCGGAGCACCTCGCCAAGGCCCTCAACCTCACCGACGCCCAGAAGGCCCAGGCCAAGCAGATCCACCAGGACCTGATGGCCAAGATGACGCCGCTGCTCCAGCAGAGCAAGCAGCAGCACCAGGAGCTCGAGACCCTGCTGAACGGCGTCAACCCCGACGCCGCCGAGATCGGCCAGAAGACGATCGCGGCCCATGCCACCCGGGCCCAGATCAAGGCCCTCCACGACGACGCCAAGACCCGCTTCAGCGCCCTGCTGACGCCGGCCCAGAAAACGAAGTTCGAGCAGATGATGCAGCAGACGATGGGCCATCACTGGGGCGGCGGGAGCACTCCAGACGCTCCCCCCGCGGACAACTGAGACCCCGTCGCTACCACGCTCCTTCCAACGCGGGTCGGCCGCGGTCGCGCACGGGCCGACCCGCTCTTTTTCCTCCCGATCCTGTAAAATCCGAACGATAGCCAGGACAGCGCAGCCTCGCGGGCGGTCCGCCGGAATCTCCGGCGTCCGTCCGTCTCAATCCGCGAGCTTCGGAGAGAGAGGTACGCCATGAGAAAGATCCTCGCCGCGTTCGGAATCCTCCTCGGCCTGTCGGGGGCGGCCCTGCCGGCCCACGCCGCCGCGGGAGACGTCAGGTATGCCGCCCAGGTCACCGCCGTCTCGACCAGCCCCGTCTGGATCGAGCTGACCCACGTCGATCGCAAGGCGGACCCGGCGACCTGGAGGTCGAACCGGTTCACGGTCCCGGACACCGCAAAGACCCTTCAGGAAACCGTGAAGCAACTCCATGTGGGCGATCTGGTCTCGGTGACGGCGAGCGGTGACATGGCCACGCTCGTGGACGTGAAGATCCGGAAGGTCTCGGTGAGCTTCCTGCGCACCCTGATCACCCTGATCCTCGTGGCGCTGGGGCTCTGGGGCCTGACCTGGCTGTTGACGAAGAGGGGCGTGCTCCTGAGCCATTTCATCCTGGGCCGGGACAACCGCTACAGCAAATCGAAGTTCCAGATCGCGCTCTGGTTCTCCACCGTCATGGTGGCCTAGGTGGGAACGCTCTTCCTGCGGTGGTGGGCCGGCATTCCCAGCCTGGTCGGCGGTGTGGACATCCCGCAGAACCTCCTGCTGCTGTCGGGGATCAGCGCGCTCTCCTTCGCCGGGGCCAAGGGCATCACGCAGCGCAAGGAGAACAACCCCGCCACGCCGGACAAGCAGGCGGCCTCCGCCCCTTCGTTCCCCGCCGACCTGGTGTCGGACGACGGCGGCCAGCCCGACCTCGGCGATTTCCAGATGGTGGTGATCACGATCATCGCCGTGGGGGTCTATCTCTCCCAGATGGTCTCCTTCCTCCACCTGCTCGAGCTGAAGGCCCAGGTCTCGATGCCGGACGTCGACGCCACCCTGCTCGGCATCTTCGGCATCAGCCACGGGGCCTACCTGGCCAAGAAGGCCGTCAGCGGCGACGACGGGGTGCCGCCGCAGGCTCAGCCGCAATTGCAGGGCGTGGCACCGGCGGCGGTCCCGCCGCCGGGACCCCCCGGACCGGTCTGAGGTTTAGCCTGGGGGCACCGGCGTGAACGCGGTGCCCCCATCGATGTCTCAGTCGATCTCTCGCGCCGCTCTGCCGGTCAGCGCCAGCAGGGAGGTGGCGGTGAGGAGCGCTCCCGCCGTCACGAACAGCGCCGCGAGGCTCCATTTCGCGAGCAGGCCGGCGGCGGCGTACGACACAGGGATCAGCCCCACGGCGGAGAACATCAGCACGCTCATCACGCGGCCCAGGAGGGCGCGCTCGACGCGCATCTGCATCCAGGCGGCGAACTGCACGTTGACGAAGCCGACGGCCAGCCCCATCAGCGCCAGCAGCGCCGCGATCACGGCGAACTTGGGAAGAAGGCCGATGGCGATCATCTCGATACCCGTCACCCCGCTCATCACGATGAACTGCAGCCCGCGCCTGCGGGGGCGCTTCACCAGGCCGCCGAGCAGAATCCCCCCCAGCGTGCCGCCGCTGAAGCAGGAGAGCAGGGTGCCGAACGCCGCCGCCGACCCGAAGTTGACCTTCGACAGCACGGCAAGCCCGACGCCGATCGGCCCGGAGACGCAGAAGTTGATGGTGGCGAAGACCACCATCAGTGACAGCAGCGGCGGATCGTTCCGCACCGCGCGCAACCCCTCGCCGATGGAGTGCAGCATGCTGGGGCGAGCCGGCGCGCCGGACGCCGGTTGAATCTTCGGCGGATCGGGAATCCGGAACAGCGCCACGATCACGCCGAGGAAGCTAAGGGCGTCGAAGAAGAGCGCCGAGGCGATGCCCCAGCTCTTGATCAGCAGGCCCGCCGGCGCCGGTCCGATCATCTGCGTCGCCACCGTGGAGGTCTGCAGCAGGGCGTTGGCGGACTGGAGCTGCTGCGGCTGGACCAGCGTCGGCATCAGCGCCGGCCCGGCGGGGAACGAGAAGGCGTCGGCGACGCCGAAGGCGAAGGTCAGCAGGTAGAGGTGCCAGAGCTCGATGGCGTGGAGCTGGATCAGCGCCGCCACGATGCCGACCAGCACCGTGCGGGTCGCCGCCGTGGTCATCAGCACGCGCCGCGCCGAGAAGCGATCGATCACCGCACCGCCGATCAGCATCAGCGCCGCGCGTGGGATCGCCGCGGTCATCAGGATGGTGCCCAGCGCCACGCTCGAATTGGTCAATTGCAGCACCAGCCACGGCAGCGCCACCAGGTAGAACTGATCGCCGAGCAGCGAGACGGTCGAGCCGATCCACAGGTTGCGGAAGTGGGGCAGGGAGAGCGGGTGTCCCGGCTTGGGGGGCGGAGCCGGTGCGGTGTCCGCGGCATTCGCAGCATTCGCGGCGTTCGCGGGGACGGCAGGCGCTGAGCTCATGCGGGGCAACCTCTCGAAGCGGCGAGATCAGGATTCAGGGCCGGGATCGCCGGCGCGACAGTCCCTATAGTATCCTGCGCGCGCCGGATGGTATCTGGAGCCTTAGAACCCACATTTCCAAAGGAGTTGACCCATGTCGAGCCGTACCGCTTTCATCCTTGCCTGCGCGATGCTCGTCGCGCCGGGTCTGGCGGTCGCCAAGACCGCTGCAAAGGCCGATTGCCCGTCGGCCGTGAAGGAAGCCGTGCTGAAGGCCCATCCGGGCGCGAAGGTGACCGGCTGCAAGGAGGAGAAGGAGAAGGGGAAAACCCAGTACGAGGTCAAGCTGGCGACCAAGGAGAACCAGAAGCTCGAGATGGACATCAGCCCGGACGGGGCTGTCCTGGTGACGGAGGAGGTGGTCCCGGAGAGCTCGGTTCCTCCCGCGGTGATGAAGGCATTTGGCGCAAAGTATTCCAAGATGAAGGCCGCCCGCGCCGAGAAGCAGACCAAGGCCGACGGCACCGTCACCTATGAGATCGCCTTCAAGGACGCCAAGGGCAAGAAGCACGAGGCGACCTTCAAGGAAGACGGGACGTTCGTCGAGGAGGAGTAGACCTCTTCACCCGGGTTTCGCCGCCGCCGCCAGCCGCTCGAGGGTGGCCGCCGGGGCGGCTCCTCCTTGTTCTTATCGATGTTTAGGAATATGCTTTTAGCAGCTATCAACCCCGCTGACCTGCGGCGCCGCGCACCCGCACCCTTGAGCTCGGGGCGGCTGCCGCGGGTCGGCACCGAATGAGGAGACCCGCCATGTCCCGTATGTCGATGATTCGAGAAGCGTGCCGCCCCCTCGTCCTGCTCGCCGCGCTCATCCCGTGCGCCGCCGCCGTCCAGGCTCAGGGCTTCGAAGATCTCTACTTGGGCACCAGCGCGGGCAATCCCAGCACTTCGACGGGAAACCGGAACACCGCGCTGGGGGAGTACGCCCTGTCCTCCAATACGTCCGGCTCGGACAACACCGCGGTCGGCGCCGAGGCCTGCTTCTATAACACGAGCGGCAGCTCCAACACGGGGATCGGCTCGTTCGCCCTGGGCAGCAACACGACCGGCCTGGTCAACACGGCGGTCGGCTCCGGCGCGCTGCCCTCCAACACGACGGGCGACGCCAACTCGGCGTTCGGCGTCAACGCCATGGATTTCAACACGAGCGGGAGCAACAACACGGCCATCGGTACGCTCTCCCTGTTCAGCGTCACGACCGGCAGCAACAACACGGCGCTCGGCGCCAGCGCTCTGAACAACACGACCGGCTCCGGCAACATCGGTATCGGCAAGACGGCCGGCACCAACATCGGCAGCGGCAGCAACAACATCGACATCGGCAACAACGCTCCCGGCAACGAGTCCGACACCATCCGCATCGGCAACACCCAGACCAAGGCGTTCCTGGCCGGCGTGAACGGCGCGACCTCCGCGAGCGGCACGGCGGTGTACGTCAACAGCTCGGGCCAGCTCGGCACGGTGACCTCCTCGCGGCGCTTCAAGGAAGACGTGGAAGACATGGGCGCGGCGAGCCGGGATCTGATGAAGCTCCGTCCGGTGACCTTCCACTACAAGGCTCCCTATGACGACGGTACCCATCTCCTCCAGTACGGCCTGATCGCCGAGGAAGTCGCGCAGGTCTACCCGGATCTGGTCCAGTACGACGACAAGGGGAAGCCCTTCACGGTTCGCTATCAGGCGCTCAACACGATGCTCCTCAACGAGCTCCAGAAGCAGCAGACGCAACTCGCCGAGCAGGAAGCCCGGATCCAGCGGCTCGAGGCCCTGCTCACCCGGCAGGCGGAGGCCGCCAAGGCTCACTGAGCAGTCGTTCGAGGGTGGCGGGCTCGACCGGTTTGACCAAGTGGTGGTCGAAGCCCGCCTCCTGCGACAGGCGTTTGTCCTCGTCCTGACCCCAGACGGTGAGGGCGACGATCGACCAGCCCATCTCGCGCCTCCGCGCGCCATCTCCCTACCACCGTGGGCCAGCCCGGGGCGCGCACGCCAGGCCGGCCACGGCCTTCATGCTACGATTTCCCGGCCTTCCGGCACTCCGAACCTTCCAGCCGGGGCCCGCGCACGCCGGTGCTCGGGGTAGAGGAGAACGCATGGATTCGAGCTCACGTCCGGCCGCCCGGCCGGGCCTGGTGATGGCGATCGGCGGCGCCGAGGACAAGGTCCGCGAGCGGCTCATCCTGCGCCGCTTCGTCGAGGCGTCCGGTGGGCCGGACGCCAGCATCGTCGTGCTGGCCACCGCCTCGGAGTTCCCCGAGACCGGCGACCGGTACTCCGAGCTGTTCTACGGCATGGACGCCGACACGGTGGAGGTGCTCCGCATCCGCACCCGCGAGGACGCGGTGGAGGCCGGGCGGGAGGTCCACGACGCGCTCGAGGTCGCGACCGGGTTCTTCATGACCGGCGGCAGCCAGCTCCGCATCTCCTCGGCGCTCGGCGGCACGGCGCTCGCCGCGGCCATCCGACGCCGCCATGCCACGGGGATGGTGGTGGCGGGCACCAGCGCCGGCGCCGCGGTCCTCTCGCGCCACATGATCTCGATGGGGGAGAGCGGCGGCACCCCCCGCCGGCGGTTGGTCCAGATGGCCCAGGGGCTGGGCTTGGCCCCCGATCTCGTCATCGACCAGCACTTCCGCCGCCGCGACCGCATGGGCCGGCTGCTCACCGCCCTCTCCTACAATCCCGAGCCGCTCGGCGTCGGCGTGGACGAGGACACCGCCGCGATGATCGACGCCGACGGCATGATGACCGTGCTCGGCTCGGGCGCGGTGACGGTGGTGGACGCCTCGGCCCTGCGCTTCACCGACAGCCACGCCGTCCATCGCGGCCAGCCGGTGGCCATGCTGGGGCTGAAGGTGGACTTCCTGACCGCCGGCCACCGCTACGACGTCCAGCGCCGGACGGCCCTGGCGCCGGACGGCTTCGCCGCCCTGAAGAACGCCGCCGAAGCCCTGGAGGTCGGGAGCCTCGAACGATGAAGATCCTCGACACGCGCGTCTACCGCGGCCCCAACCTCTACGCCCTGCGCAAGGTGATCCGCCTGCGGGTGGATCTCGGCGAGTTGGAGGATTATCCGACCAACAAGCTTCCCGGCTTCACGGAGCGGCTGCTGGCGGCCGTTCCGACACTCGCCGAGCACACCTGCTCCTACGGCGAGCCCGGCGGCCTGGTGCGCCGCATGACGGAGGACGAGGGTACCTGGCTGGGGCACGTCCTGGAGCACGTGGCCCTCGAGCTCCAGGTGCTCGCCGGTACGCCGGTGAGCTACGGCAAGACGCGTAGCCACGACCTGCCGCGGGGCCAGTACCACGTCATCTACAGCTACGAGGAGGAGGTCGTCGGCCTCGAGGCCGCCGAGGTGGGCCTGCGGCTCATCCTCCACCTGCTCCCCCCCGAGCGCGCGGCGCACCTGGCGGGGCCCTACGACTTCCAGGCCGAGTTGGAGGATCTCGTGCGGCTCGCTCAGCGCCGCGCCTTCGGCCCCTCCACCGGCTCGCTGGTGCGCGCCGCCGAGGAGCGGGACATGCCGTGGATCCGGCTGAACGACCGCTCGCTGGTGCAGCTCGGCCACGGCAAGTTCCAGCGCCGCATCCAGGCGACGGTCACCAGCGAGACCCGCCACACCGCGGTCGAGATCGCCTCGGACAAGCGGCTGACCAATCAGATTCTCTCGGACCTCGGGCTGCCGGTCCCGCGGCAGGCGCGGGTGCGCGGGGTGGAGGACGCCGTGGAGGCCGCGGAGCGGCTGGGCTATCCCGTCGTGGTCAAGCCGCTCGACGGCAACCACGGCAAGGGCGTGTCGATCCATCTCACCACCCCCGAGCAGGTGCGGGTGGCGTTCGAGACGGCGTACGACTACTCCTCGGTGGTGATCGTCGAGACCTTCCAGGAGGGGCACGACTACCGGATCCTGGTGGTCGACGGCAGGGTGGTGGCGGCGGCCCAGCGCGTGCCCGGCCACGTGGTGGGGGACGGGCGCCACACGGTGGCCGAGCTGGTCGAGATCGTCAATCAGGACTCCCGCCGCGGCATCGGCCACGAGAAGGTGCTGACCCGCCTCGATCTCGACTCCCAGGCCGAGCGGCTGCTCGAGAAGACGGGGCTCGGCCCCGGCTCCGTGCTCGCCGACGGGCGGGTCTTCTACCTGCGCTCGACGGGGAATCTCTCGACCGGCGGCACCTCGGTCGACAAGACGGACGCCATCCATTACGACAACCGGATCATGGCCGAGCGCGCGGTCAAGGCGATCGGCCTCGACGTGGGCGGCGTGGACTTCATCTCGCCGGACATCGCCCGCAGCCACAAGCAGGCCGGCGGCGCGATCGTGGAGATCAACGCCGCCCCTGGCTTCCGCATGCACACCTCGCCCACGGAAGGGAAGCCGCGCGACGTCGCCGGCCCGGTGATCGACATGCTGTTCCCGAAGGGGACGCCCTACCGCATCCCGATCGCCGCCATCACCGGCACCAACGGCAAGACCACGACCACCCGCATGGTGGGCCACATCCTCAAGCTCTCGGGCCACACAGTGGGCATGACGACCAGCGACGGCGTCTACATCGACGGCGAGCTGACCGTCTCGGGCGACATGACGGGTCCGTGGGCGAGCCACCTGGTGCTGCGCGACCCTTCGGTGGACGCGGCGGTGCTGGAGACGGCCCGCGGCGGCATCGTGCGCGCCGGGCTCGGCTGGCGCAAGTGCAAGGTGGGCGCGGTGCTCAACGTCGCCTCCGACCACCTGGGGATGGGCGGGGTCAAGGACCTCGACGAGCTCGCTGAGATCAAGCGCGTGGTCGTCGAGGTGTCCCAGGACTGGTGCGTGCTCAACGCCGACGACGAGCGGGTGGCGAAGATGGCCGAGCACAGCCCGGGCAAGCCGATCTATGTCACCCTGAAGAAGGAGAACGCGCTGGTGCGCCGGCACATCCGTGAGAAGGGGCGGGCGGTGGCACTGGAGGAGGGGCTCAACGGGCGGATGATCGTGCTCTACGAGGGGGAGGAGCAGATCCCGCTGCTGTGGGCGCGGCAGATCCCGGCGACGGTGGACGGCCACGCCATCCACAACGTGCAGAACGCCATGTTCGCCACCGCGATCGCGCACGCCATGGGGATCAGCCTGGAGAACATCCGCCACGGGCTGCGCACCTTCACGACCGATTTCTTCCAGACCCCGGGCCGGATGAACTTCTACAACGAGCACCCGTTCCGCGTGCTGCTCGACTACGCGCACAACGCCCACGGCATGACGGCGATGGCGCAGACGATCCGCGGGCTCACCGTCAACGGCCGGCGGATCGGCGTGCTCGCCGCGCCGGGCGACCGCCGGGACGAGGACATCCTCGAGCTCGCCCTCGCCGCCGCTCCGGCCTTCGACTTCGTCATCCTGCGCGAGGACGACAAGCTGCGGGGCCGCCGCCCGGGCGAGAGCGGCGCGCTGGTCCGCCAGGGTCTCCTCGCCGCCGGCTTTCCGGCGGAGCGGATCTCGCCGGAGATCCTCGGCGAGGAGGAGGCCGTCCAGCGCGCGCTGGAGACCGCCCGTCCGGGCGACCTGCTGGTCATCTTCGCGGACGTCCTCGACCGCGCCTGGAACCAGATCGTCAGCTTCGGCCGACCCGCCGGCTCGCCCGCCGCGTCGGCCCCTCACGCCGCGCCCCTCTTTGCCGGCGACGAGCCGCCGCTCGCCAAGGCCATTCGCGTCCCAGAATCGTCCGCGGCTCAGGGGACGGAGGAGGGGGAGGACTGAGCGCGCCCTCTGTCCTTGAAAACTGAAAAGGGCGGCCCCGGTGGACCGCCCTGAGGAGAGGGGAGCGGGGAAATCCCGCCGTCTTAGTGATCGACCGCCGCGCCGGCGTTCACCCGGCCGTGGCTGAACAGGTTGTCCGTGCCGGTCTTGCCCAGGTCGACCGCGCTCTGGGAGAGGATCGTCTTGAGCTGGCTGGGGGCCAGGGTGCCGGCATGCTTGCCGTCCACCAGGGCGGCCACGCCGGCCACGATGGGCGAGGAGAAGCTGGTGCCGTCACCCGCGACGTAGAAGTTGTTGCCGCCGCAGACGAATGACGAGCAGACCGAGACGATCAGCCCCTGCGAGGCGGCCGGGAAGACGCAGCCCGGCAGCGGGGCCGCCGTGTTCGGGAAGTCGCCGCCCGGCGCGCCCACCCAGGTGCCGGAGACGCCGTGATTCGAGTAGGAGGCGAGGCCGTCGTGATTGTCCGTGGCGTAGATGGCGATGCCGTTCCCCGACTCGGCCGGCACCCAGGCGACGTTGCCGTCCTTGTCCATGTCTACGCCGGAGTTGCCGGCAGCGGAGACGACGAGCTTGCCCTGGGAACTCGCGTAGTTGACCGCCTTGTTGAAGGCCGCCACCAGCGGGCCCGCGCCCTTCAGGTTCTTGGCGAACCCGGCGCCGAGGCTCATGTTGATGACCTGCACGTCCGCCAGGTTGGCGGCGTAGTAGATGCCCGCGATGATGTCCGAGAACCGGCCAAAGCCCTGGCAGTTGAGGGCCTTCACCATGACGATCTGGGCGCCGGGCGCCACGCCGGTCGTGCCACGGTTGTTGGTGGTGATCAGCCCGGAGACGAAGGAGCCGTGGAAGTCGAGGTCATAGATCGTCGACTCGTCGAAGGAGCCACAGGCGGAGCTGCCGGGAGTCAAGACGGAGGTGCTGTTGGCGGTGTCGACCTTCCCCACCAGGTCGGCATGGAACGGATCGACGCCGGTGTCGATGACCGCCACCTTGATGCCGGAGCCGAGATCACCCTTGGCCCAGGCGGCGGGCGCATCGATCTTCGGCAGGCTCCACTGGCACGGATAGAAGAAGGAGCCGGCCGGCGCGGCGGCGGCCTGGTTCGCCGCCGAGGCCCCCACCTGCTGCAATCCCACATCCTGGGCCGAGGGGACCCACTGCAGCTCGAGGTCCTGATCCACCTGCGGGACGCCCGCCTGCTTCAGTTTGGCGGCGAAGCCCGGATCGTTCGAGGTCGCCGCGGCATACCCGAGATCCGGGTGCGCCCAGAGCAGCGTTCCGCCCGCGGCGCTCACCTGGCTGGCCAGGCCGGATCCCGTGCCGTTGATCTGGATGAGGTAGTTGGAGGTCGGTTGCGGATCGGCCGCGAAGGCCGGTGCGGCGAGAACCAGCGAGAGCCCCAGGAGAGTTGAACCCAGCATGTGTCGCATCTTGACTCCTTCTTTAATTTCTTTTTTCCCGGATTGATCCGGACGATCGACGAACCGCCACTCGGCGGGAGACGGAAATCGAAGAACTATCCGCAACTGCTCTGTTGATCGGGTTGATCAGGGATTTGCGAACCACTCGGCTCTCTCCGATGTCAACGCTTCGATCATCGCTCAAATTTCCGGACGCGCTATGCTCCTCGCATGACCGACCGCTACGGCTGCCAGAGCATGGTCGCTCCCCTGCGCCGGGTGCTCGTCCGCCGTCCGGACGAGGCGTTCGGCGACGCCGATCCGGCGCGGTGGCACTATACGGCCCAGCCGGATCTCCAGGAGGCCCGGCGCGAGCACGATGCCCTCGTTGACCTGCTGCGCGGCGCGGGCGTGGAGGTGATCGAGCACCCCGAGCCCCAGCCGGACCGGGCGGACGCGATCTTCGTCTTCGATCCCGTCCTGATCACCGACCGCGGCGCCGTCCTCCTGCGCATGGGCAAGGCCCTGCGGCGGGGTGAGGAGGAGGTTCTCGGGCGCCGGCTCCAGGAGGTCGGCCTCCCGATCCTCGGCACGCTCCAGGGCGAGGCCACGGCCGAGGGCGGGGACCTCCTGTGGCTCGACCGCCGCACCCTGGCCGCCGGTCAGGGGTTCCGCACCAACGCCGAGGGCCTCCGGCAGCTCCGGGAGATCCTCGCGCCGCTCGGGGTCGAGGTGGTGGCCGTCGAGCTGCCGTACTTCGGCGGTCCCGAGGCCTGCCTCCACCTCCTGTCCCTGATCAGCCTGGTGGACCACGATCTCGCGGTGGTCTATCCGCCGCTCCTGCCGGTCCCGTTCTGGCGGCTGCTGTGCGACCGCGGAATCCATCTCGTCGAGGTGCCGGACGAGGAGTTTCCCAGCCAGGGCCCCAACGTCCTGGCGCTCGCCCCGCGCAAGCTCCTGATGCTGGAAGGCAACCCCGTGACCCGCCGGCGCCTGGAGGAGGCAGGCTGCGAGGTTCTCACCTACCGTGGCCGGGAGATCTCGCTCAAGGCCGAGGGCGGTCCCACCTGCCTGACGCGGCCGGTCTGGCGGGAGACGGCCAGAGTGGAGGAGCCGGCGCGGCCGGACGGCTCGTTCCTCGATCGCACGGCCGGAGAGCTGCTGGATCGCTTCGCCGCCGGCAGGAACACGCCCGGGGCCGGCAGCGCCGCGGCCCTCACGGGAGCCCTCGCCGGGAGCGTCCTGCAGACGGTGGCCCGCCACACGATCCAGGCTGCGAAGAGCGCGAAGCGGGGAGAGGTCTACGCGCCCTTCCGCGAGCGGGCCGAGGTCCTGCTGGAAGCCGCGCGTGACCGGTCGCGTCATCTGCGCGCCGCCGTGGACGGGGACGCCGCCGCCTTCGATCAGTTCTGGAAAGATCGTGCGGACGAGACGCTCCAGCGCGCGACCGAGATCCCCATCGGGATCGCGGAGCACTGCCTGGCCCTCGCGGAGATCGGGATCGAGCTGTACGACCGGGGCTTCAGGAACGCCCGCGGCGAGGCGGCCGCCGCGACCCTGAGCGCCATCGCCGCCGGCGAGGCCGCCGCGCACTGCGCTCGTCTCAATCTGCAATTCGCCAGCAGCGCCGCCTGGGCGGAGGGCCGCAGGGAAGAGATGGTGAATCTTCGGCGGCGGCTCCGGGAATTCCGCGGGCTCGTGGAGCGGCGGATCCATGAGGAGGATCCATCAGCGTGAGCCGCTGACATCCTCCGCCATCAGATCCGCCAGCAGCACGATCCGCCTCCGTAGCGACCGCAGCTCCACGTACTCCTCTCGGGTGTGCATGCCGCCGCCGATGGGGCCCAGGCCGTCGAGGACGGGGATGCGGCGGGGGTCGGGCAGGAAGTTGGGGAAGGAGATGCCGCCGCGCTCCTCCTCGATCTCCAGGCGCCAGCCCTGGGCGGCGGCCAGGGCTCTGGCGCGGCGGCAGATGCCGCAGTGGGGGCCGCGGGGATCGACCGGCGGGATCGCCTCGCCGGCGGCGAAGGAGATCTCGACGCCGGTGGCGACCGTGACGTCCTGGGCCAGGGCTTCGAGGTGACGGGAGAGCTCGCCGCTCTCTGCGGCGCGGAGGAAGCGGGCCTCGCCCTCCACCACGGCGCGGTCCGGCACCACGTTGAGCTGGCGGTCGGTGCCGAGGAGGACGTGGGCCGCGGCGAGGTCTTCCACGAAAGTGGCGTCGCCGGCGATGAAGCGGCCGGCGCTCACCGTGGGGCCGCCCCCCTGCCGCGACAGGGTCTCGGCCTCGGTGACCCAGCGGGCGGCGGCGGCGAGCGCCGAGCGGCCTTCCCAGTAGTGCAGCCCGGAGTGAGCGGCCTGGCCGCGGGCTTCGAGGCGCCACTGGAACATGCCGCGGCGGCCGGCGACGATCGTCTCCCCGTCGTCCGCCGGCTCTCCCGGCTCCAGCACCCAGAGGGCGCGGGCCGTCTCCCCCCAGCGGCGGACGGCGGCCTGCGAGAGGGTGCCGCCAACCTCCTCGTCAGGCACCACCACCAGCAGCAGGTCGGCCGGCGGCGGCTGGCCGCGATGGCGGAGGAGATCCAGCGCTCCCAGGAAAGCCGCGAGACCCCCCTTCATGTCGATAGCCCCGGTCGCGACGAGCCGTCCCTCTTCCAGCCGGGGTTCCAAGGCGGGGAGGACGGTGTCGCAGTGGCCGATCAGGAGGAGATGCCCGCGCGAGGTGTCCGGCCCCCGCGCGTAGAGCACCGGGAGGGCAGGCGCGCCCTCCTCCGCGGCTTCGTCCCGGATCTCGGTGGCGAGGCCGCGCTCCGCGAGGGCCGAGGCCAGTCGCTCCGTCATCCGGCGCAGCCCCGCTGGATCGCCGCTGTCCGAGGAGATGGCGGTCAGCTCGCGCAGCAACTCGACGGAGCGGCGGAACAGCGGCTCGGGAAGCGTCGCATCGGCGGCATCCATGGACCGGTAGCGTATCGCAGGAGGCGCGGACCCGAGCGGACGGCACTGGTATAGTTCCAGCGGTGGGCGCCGGCTCCGTCGGCTCCCGTTCAATCGGTCAGGAGGAGGGGAACCCGATGGTCAGCGCCGTCATTCTGCTGGTGGTGGAGAAGGATAAGGTCAACGAGGTCGCGGAGAGGATGGTCGACCTGAAGGGGATCACCGAGGTCTACTCGGTGGCCGGTCAGTACGACCTGGTGGCGATCGCGCGGGTCAAGGACAACGAGGGGATCGCCGACGCGGTCACCCGCCAGATGCTGAAGATCGACGGCATCGTGCGCTCGGAGACTCTGATCTCCTTCCGGGTCTTCTCCCGCTACGATCTGGACAGGATCTTCTCGATCGGCGCGGACGAGCCGGCGGGGTAGGGGCGGGCGGCCCCTCAGCGCTTCGCCTCCGCGCCGCCTTGCGCCTCCTTGAGGATCAGCGCGGCCAGGACGTCGTAATCACCCCCGAAGTGGTGGGCTCCCGGCAGCACCTGGGCCTTGCCCAGGGCGGCGGGGATCTGCGGGCAGAGGCTGTCGCTCTCCTTATTGCCGTAGAGGCAGAGGACCGGCGGGTGTCCGGCGAGCTTCCTGACCTCGGGGAGCACGGGCTGCCCCTTGCTCCCCCCGCCCAGCCAGTCGGTGACGTGGAACTCAAAGTCGGCCGTCGTGCCGGGTCCGAGGAGCGCCACCAGGCGCACCCGCCCGAGCAGGTCAGCGGGCAGGCGATCGGCGAAGAAGGGGAGCACGTCCGCGCCGAAGGAGTAGCCGATCAGCAGGACGTCCGACTTGTTCCACGCCGCGAGGTAGTGGCGGAGGATGCGCTCCAGGTCCCTGCCGCCGGTATCGGGCTTCTTGGCGCTCCAGAAGTACTGCAGCGAGTTCCAGCCCACCACCGGGATGCCCTTGGCCGCGAGCGCTCCCGCCACGTCGCGGTCGATGCCGGCCCAGCCGCCGTCGCCGGAGAGGATGACGGCGAGCGTCTTGCCGCCCTGCGCCTTGGCGGGCACCTCGACGAGCGGCAGGTCGGCGACGGCCGGCGCTCCCTTGAGGGCCGCCGCCGTGGCCGGGCTGGACGCACCCGTGGTGGCCGCGGCGCTCTCCGGCGCCTTCTCCTGGACGATGCGCCGGAAGGCCTGGCGGAACTGCGGGGCCCACTTGTTGGTCTTCGAGAAGCCGTGGCCGACGTCCGGCAGCAGCACCGTCTCGCCGTTCTTGACCTTGGCGGTGTACTTGACCACGTCGTCCTTGAAGCAGACCTTGTCGATCGTCCCCTGGAAGGCGACGAAGGGCTGCTCGAGGGTGGCGGCCGGACGGAAGACCAGTCCTTTGCCCTTGGGACCTGGATCGCTCGCGATGCCATGGCCCGGGCAGAAGGGGTGGGCCAGCGGCAGGTCGGGGCAGAAGCCCATGCCGATGGCCCCCTTGAAGGTGCTGGGCGGCGCCTGCACGAGAGCGGCGTAGGCGAGCGTGGCGCCCGAGGAGTAGCCCACCAGGACGGGCGGCGCATAGTTGGGGAGCCCGAGCTTCTTCTGCACGTACTTGGAGAGCAGCTCGAGGTCGACCGCCGAGGAGGTGCAGCTCTCCTTGGCGGCGTTGAGCTTGCCGACGTAGTAGGGAACGCTGATCCCGACCACCAGGGTGTCCATGTCGGCGAGGATCTGGGCCATGTCGACGACGCCCAGGTTCCAGCCGCCGTCGCCGGAGAAGAAGAGGGCGACGTGGCTCGGGTGGGGCGTGCGGCGGTAGAGCCAGACGGTGCCGAAGCGGCCGTAGGTCAGGGTCTCGGTCGGCGGCGCCGGATCGGCGCCCTTGGGGGATTCGGCCTTCTGGGCCTCCAGCCGGGGCGACGCCTTCGGAGGAGCGGGTGCCGTGGCGGAGACTCCCGGCAGGCTGGATGCCAGGAGGAGGACGAGGAGGAACGCGGTCTTCTTCATGATGTTCGATGGCCTCGGGTGTTCGAGCGTAGTCGAGCGTAGGATCGGGTCGCGTCACAGACCGCCGCCGGCGGGCTTCGGGGCCAGCCGGCCCGCTAGCTGCTGGTACTCGGGCTCCTGGCGGAGGGGGGCGAACGCCTCCTCGCCGTCGAGAGCGGCCCGGTCTTTCCACCCCTTGTCCACGGCCTGCCGGAGATCGGCGAGCGCCCGCTTGCGGTCTCCCTTGCGGGCGTACGCGGCGGCGCGGTTATACCAGACGAAGGGATCGTCCGGCGCCACCTCGGCGGCGATCGAGAGGACGAAGATCGCCCGGTCGTACTGCTTGCGCTCGCCGTACATCTGCGGCAGGTAGAAGCCCGTCTGCACGCCGAGAGTGTTGAGCACCCGCTGGGCGGAGAGCCGTTCGTCCGCATCCTTGGCATGGGCGGCCTTGTCGCGCAGCTCGTGGATCTTCAGCATCCCGACCACCTGGGCCACGGTCGCCGGCTCGCCCGCGTTGGCGGTGGCGAGGATGGCCGGAGCGCCCTCCAGGAGCTCCTTGTCGTGCTTCATCCGCAGCGCGCGCTCCTTCTCTTCGCGCTGGAGGGCGGGGTTCGCCGCCAACTCGGCCGTTTTTCGAGCGGCCCCGGCGACGTCGGCGGCGGCGCGCAGGCCGGCGAAATCGTCGGCGGCGCCGGCGTAGAGCCGGTGCGCCTGGAAGAGGTCGCCCGCCGCCTCGGCGGCGCGGGCGCGCGCCAGCGTTCCGGTCCACAGCGCGTCGATCAGGCCGGAGTCCCGGGTCCGGGTCCCCGCCTTCATCGCCTGGAGCTCCAGCCAGCCCAGCGCCCGGGTGGCGAGCTCCGCCGGCGGCCATTGGTGGATGCCGTCGAAGATCTCTATGCGGTGGACGATCCCCGTCGCGGCGAGCCTGGGCTCGAGGTCCATCATCTCGTAGTAGTTGAAGTCCTTGTCGCCCACCGTGCCGAAGAAGACGAAGGGGTCCCCCTTCTTCGGCGGCGCATCGAAGGGGTAGCCGGCGCCGGCGCCGACGATGCCGGCGATCGTGCCGGGAGCCGTCCGGGCCAGCATGCAGGCGGCGCGGACCGTGCCGGAGAAGCCCGCGGCGTAGACCTTGCGGTCATCGATCCGCAGGCGGGCGTGGGTGTCGGCCCACATCGCCCGCATGGCCTTGAAGTTCGGCTCGATCGGACCGTCGCTCTGCGAGTTGTTGGAGCTGGCGAGGAGGTAGCCGTACTGCTCGGCGCCGGCGCGGAACTGCTCGGCGGCCAGGCCGCCCCGGGCGCGGGGATCCATCATGTAGAGGATGGGCCAGGCGCGGTCGGGCGTGTAGCCGCTCGGCAGGTAGAGGGCGTAGGTCTCCTCCGGCGCGCCGGCGCAGGAGATCCTGTCGACGATCTTGCCACGGGCGAGGTCGGAAGCGGAGGCCGCTGGCGCGGCGAGGAGCACGAGCGCGAGGGCGAGGGCCGGTTTCATGTCCCTTTCAATCTCCAGGGAATCGGGCGACATTCCAGGACGGCGCATGAGAGTACATTGGGCAATCCAGGCAGGGGAATTGCAAAGAGATCTGCTCGCTGTTCGTCGTCGCCTGCGAAGGAGAGCATCATGCTGATGAAGGTAGGGACCCGGTTTCCTGCTCCGGCTCCGAATGTCGGCCCAAACGTCGGCGCGGCTCCCGCGCGATCGGCGTCGCGGGGCGCCCTGCGCGCGGTGGTGGATCTGGACGCTACGCTGCCGCTGGGGCAGAACAGCCGCCTGCGGCCGGCTCCCGAGGTCCTCCCCATGAGATGCCTGCGTTGCCAGGGCCCGGTCGAACGGGGGGCCTCGCCGGTCTGCCTGGAGGGCGACGGCTACCGCCTGGTCTGGGAGCAGGTGCCGGCCTGGGTCTGTACCCGTTGCGAGCTCGCCTACTTCGAGCCGGACGAGGTGGAGACGGTGCGGCGGGCGCTGCGGGCCATGCGCGGCCTCAAGGCGACGGCGGCCCGGCAGGCCTGAAGGCTCCTCGCTCCTCCCCATCCCGAGGTTGTGGTATCCTCCCCGCCCCCGCGGGGAGTGCAGGTTTTTCATCGTTTCATCCGTACAACCCATTCCCGAGATCGAGAGGACGGCTTGACTTCCGAGACCCGAGACGACGTGCGCAACCTTGCCATCATCGCCCACGTCGACCATGGCAAGACCACGCTGGTGGACGCGATGCTCTGGCAGAGCGGTATTTTCCGCGCCAATGAACACGTGGCCGAGCGTGTGATGGATTCGATCGATCTCGAGCGCGAGAAGGGGATCACCATCATGGCCAAGAACACCTCCATCCAGTACCGGGGGACCCGCGTCAACATCGTGGACACCCCCGGCCACGCCGACTTCGGCGGCGAGGTGGAGCGGACGCTGAAGATGGTGGACGGCGTGATGCTGCTGGTCGACGCCAGCGAGGGTCCGCTGCCGCAGACCCGCTTCGTGCTGCGCAAGGCTCTGGAGGCGAACCTGCCGCCGATCGTGGTGATCAACAAGATCGACCGTCCGGACGCCCGCACCGCCGAGGTGCTGAACGAGGTCTTCGACCTGTTCATCGACCTCGACGCCACCGAGGAGCAGCTCGAGTTCCCGGTGCTCTACTGCAACGCCCGAGCGGGCAAGTGCCGGCGCGAGCCGGACGGCCCGGACGAGACGCTGCAGCCGCTGTTCGAGGAGATCGTGCGCTCGGTGCCGGCGCCGCGCTTCGACCCGGCGATGCCGCTCCAGCTCCTGTTCATCAACCTCGACTACGACGACTACGTGGGGCGGCTGGCGATCGGCCGCATCTTCAACGGTCGGGTGAGGAAGGGCCAGGAGGTGGCGCTCTGCCGGCTCGACGGCAGCGTGATGCCGGCCAAGGTCTCGCTCCTCTACGGCTACGACGGGCTGCGGCGGACCGAGATCGCCGAGGCCGGCCCGGGCGACATCGTTGCCATCGCCGGCCTCGAGGAGGTGAGCATCGGCGAGACCCTCTCCGAGCGGGAGAACCCGCAGGCGCTGCCGCACATCCAGATCGACGAGCCGACGATCGCCATGGTGCTGTCGATCAACGACTCGCCGTTCAGCGGCCGCGACGGCAAGCACGTCACCTCGCGCAAGCTCAAGGAGCGGCTGGAGAAGGAGTCGCTGACCAACGTCTCGATCCGCATCGAGCCGACCGACTCGCCCGACGCCTTCAAGGTCTCGGGCCGCGGCGAGCTGCAGCTCGCGATTCTGATCGAGATGATGCGCCGCGAGGGGTACGAGATGTCGGTGGGCAAGCCCGAGGTGATCACACGCGGCTTGGAGGGCCAGATCCTCGAGCCGATGGAGCAGCTCGTCATCGACTGCCCGGAGGAGTACATCGGCGTCGTCACCCAGCAGATGGGGGTGCGCAAGGGGCGGATGACGAAGATGATCAATCACGGCTCCGGCCGCGTGCGGATCGAGTTCCGGGTGCCGTCACGGGGGCTGATCGGGTTCCGCTCCGAGTTCCTCACCGACACCCGCGGGACCGGCATCCTGAACCACCTGTTCGACGGCTGGGACGTCTGGCAGGGGGAGATCGCCCACCGCACCAACGGCGCCCTGGTGGCCGACCGCGCCGGGCGGACCACGGCCTACGCCATCGAGGGCCTGCAGCCCCGCGGCGAGCTGTTCATCTCTCCGGGTGAGGAGGTCTACGAGGGGATGGTGGTGGGGGAGAACGCCCGCCCCAACGACCTCGACGTCAACATCACCAAGGAGAAGAAGCTCACCAACATGCGGGCCTCCGGCTCGGACGACGCCGTCCGCCTGGTGCCGCCGCGGATCATGAACCTGGAGCAGGCGCTGGAGTTCATCCGCGAGGACGAGATGGTGGAGGTCACCCCGCACTCCTTCCGCCTGCGCAAGCGCATCTTGCCGGCCAACCGCCGGAAGTAGCCGGAGATCCGGCCGCCGTCTTCCCTTCCCGTGAATCGCTTTGGAACGGTGATTGTGCTCAATCCCAACCGGGGGAAGACCAACGAGCTCGGCTGGTACGCGGTGGCCGGGGGCGACTTCATCCGGACGGATTTCCCGCATATACTTCCTTCGCTGTCTTGTTATTGGATTCCGGAACGCTGCACACGGAGGGACTTTTCATGAGGAAGAGCGCGATCGTTTTCCTGCTCGCGGGGTTGCTCGGCGGTCTGCTCGCGCCCGCGCCGGCGCGGGCCGTGATCTGCACGATCGACGAGGTGCCCGCCGCGACGCTGCTGCTGCCCTATTTCGAGGTGGACCTCGTGAACATGTGGGGCATCGACACCGTCTTCTCGGTCAACAACGCGTCCGCCACGGCGGTGCTGGCGCACGTGGTGGTGTGGTCGGACCTGTCGGTGCCGGTGCTCGACTTCAACATCTACCTGACGGGCTACGACGTGCAGACGATCAACCTGCGTGACGTCATCCACGGCCACCTGCCGCAGACCGCCTCGGCGGGTCAGGATCCCCACGACACGATCAGCCCGAAAGGGCAGCTCTCCCAGGACATTAACTTCGCGAGTTGCACCGGCCTGCTGCCGCCGCCGCAGCAGCTCCCCGACTCGTTCGTGGAGCACCTCGAGCTGGCGCTGACCGGCCAGCCCTCGCCGGTCTTCGGCGGCCGCTGCGCCGGCCAGGCCCTCGGCGACAACATCGCGCGCGGCTACATCACGATCGACACGGTCAACAACTGCACCCTCCGCTTCCCTGGTGACCCCGGCTACTTCGCCGTCGGCGGCACCGGGGACGCGACCGACCAGAACGTGCTCTGGGGCGACTACTTCTACGTCAGCGACGGCCAGAACCTGGCCTCCGGCAACCCCCTGGTCCACATCGAGGCGAGCGCCACCGATCCGCAGACGTCGACCGCCGGGCAGTACACCTTCTACGGCCGCTACGACGGCTGGACGGCGGTGGACAACCGCGAGCCGCTGTCGACCAATTTCGCGGCGCGCTACGTGACCGGCGGCACCTTCAGCGGCGGCACCAGCCTGCTGGTCTGGCGCGACTCCAAGGTCAACCAGGGTCCCTTCACCTGCCCCGTCGTTCCCGGGGCCCGGCCGCCCTGGTATCCGCTCGGCCAGGAGGGGATCGTGATCTTCGACGAGCAGGAACAGCCGCAGGTGCCGCAGTCGTTCCCGGTCTCGCCGCAGCCGCCGCAGCAGGGGCTGACCCCGTTCCCGGCCGAGGCGCAGCGTACCCAGGTCGGCGGCGCCGCGCTGCCGGTGCCGTTCGACTTCGGCTGGCTCTACCTCAATCTGAACACCACGGTGCCGGCGGCGGGCAACAACCCGCCCGAGGACCCCGCGGCGGCGCAGGCCTGGGTGACGGTCGAGATGATCGCCCAGGGCCGGTTCAGCGCCGGCTTCGACGCCGTCCAGCTCGACAGCGCCTGCACGGCGCTCCACTTCACGCCGTAGTCTTCTTCTTTCTCTCCGGGGGCGGAGCGGCCCTCCGCTCCCGGCTCAGTCGTAGATCCCGTCCGCGTACCAGACGCCGGTCGCGCGCTCGCGGTAGATCCGGTAGAGCCCGCGGCCGGCGATCTCCACGTCCCAGTAGTCCCGCCCCGCCGGATCGTCGGCCCACCACTCCTCCTCGAGCCCCCAGGGACCGGAGGCCACCTTCACCGCTCCCTCGACGCGGGGGCGCTTCGCCGCCTCGTCGCTCGCCAGGGCGCGGATCTCGACCGGCGAGGCGTCAGCCGCCGCGGGAGCGCCGTTCGTCAGCACCTCGATCTCGACCGGCGGCCGGAGCACCCGCACGGCGAGAAGGCCACGGCCGGTGCGCGGCTCGCGGCGGACCTCCGGCGGCGGCGGCGGGGAGAAGTCGACCAGGGAGAAGCGCTCCGGGCGATGGCCGTCCACCGGCCGGGGGGAGCCCACGCGATCGGGCCCGAGCAGGGCGAAGAGGCGGGCGAGAGTGGTGGCCAGCTTGTCGGGCGACAGCGTGGCCGGGCCGTGGAGCGAGAGCTGCGCCTCGCGCGGCCGGTCGGGGTGCGCGACGAAGGTGAAGCCGGCCACCGGGGCGCCCGGCGGGCGGGCCTCCAGCTCCAGGCGTACCAGGGTGAGCAGGGTCTTGACGTCGCAGGTGGGCGCCGGCAGGTCGACCGAGCGCGACTGGAATCCGTCCGGCTCGAGCCGCATCTCGAGCTCCAGGCGCCGGCAGGCGAAGCCGCGCGACTCCAGGCGCTGGCAGAGGCGGTCGAGCGCCGCCCGGCCGACGAACAGGAAAGGCTCCAAGGCGACGAGCGGCCATTCGAGGCTCGTCCCCTCGTGGAAGGCCGGCGGCGGCTCGCGCGGGATGAGCGGCCGCGGATCGATCCCGCGGGCCGTCGAGTGCAGCTCGCGGCCGAGGCGGCCCAGCCGGCTCGCCACCCGCGACGGCGGCAGCCGGGCGAAGTCGCCGACCGAGCGCACGCCCCAGCGCTCCAGGGTCTCGGCGACGTCCACCTCGGGAGCGAGGCGCTGGAGCGGCAGGGGGGCGAGGAAGGACGCCTCCTCTCCCGCCGGCACGATCACCGGCGGATCGGCGAGGCCGGCGGCCACCCGGGCCGCGAGCTTGCTCGAGGCGATCCCCGCCCGCGCCGGCAGTCCCGCGGCGTCCGCGGCGTTCATCAGCGAGCGGCCCATCTCCAACTCGGGCGAGGGGCCCGGATAGTGGCGCTCGATGCCGTCGACGTCCAGGTAGGCGATCCCCTCACCCGCGTCCTCGACGCGCGGCGAGAAGGTTTCCGCCACCTCGAGCAGTGCCTCCTGGGCCGTGCGCTCGCAGTCGCCGTCGCGGGGGCGGGCCACCAGCTTGGGGCAGAGGGCCCGCGCCTGCGGCAGAGTGAGGCCGGGCCGCACGCCGGCCGCGCGGGCGAGGCGCGTGGCCGCCACCACGCGGGCGGCGTTGCCGTTTCCCTCCACCACGGCGAGGGCCTCCCGCAGCAGCTCGGGCTCGCTGCGCAGCCGCGCGGCCAGGGGGAAGAGGGGGAGGTGGAGGCAGGCGATGCGAGCCATGGGCCGGCGTCAACCCGCGGCGGCGCGGAGGAGAGGCCGGACCCGTTCCCGCGGCGCCGGAGCGGCGGCGGGCCTTACCGGCAGGCGCGGCGGCGCGGCGGGCCGCGGCAGCTCCTCCACGGTGAGCCGCAGATCCTCGCTCCGCCCGGGGAGCCGGCCCCGGCACTTCTCCAGCTCGACGCGCGCGGCGAAGCCATCCAGCAGCCACGGCGAGACGCCGCCGCCGCGCCAGGAGGCATGCCACCGGCCGGCTTGCAGCACCACGGCCGCGGCGGTGCCGCTCACCCGGTAGGGGGTGCCCACCAGCAGCACGGCGTCGTGGGCGCGGGCCGCCCGGGCGAGGCGCAGCCAGGCGGACTCGACCCCGCGCCCGCCGCGCACCGGCGGCAACCCGAGATCCAGCGCCACCACGGGGAAGCCGCCGGCGATCAGCATCTCGGTGGCCGCCAGGGCCTCCTTGAGCCGCGCCGGGCGCACCCAGAGGAGCCGCTCGAGATCGGCCCCCAGGGACCGCGCCACCTCGGGGTCGAGGCCGTCCCCCAGGTCCACCAGGGCCGCCGCCTCGCCCGCGCCGGTGGCCGCGGCGAGCGCCGCCAGCAGGGTGGAGAAGCGGCCGCTGGTGCGCGAGCCGACCAGCTCCACGAGCTGCCCGCGTGGCAGACCGCCGTCGAGCAGGCGGTCGAGCACCGGCACGGCGGTCGCGAAGGCGCCCTCGCCGGCGGCGTCCCGGAGCGACCGGTCGAGCTCGCGCGCGCTGTGGATCTGCGACCGGAAGGCCTCCGGCAACGCCGACCGCAACCGGCTCAGCGCGGCCGTCGCGTGGACCGGTTGTTCGGGGTTGGTGTAGGTGAGCGGCTCGGCCATCGATCTCTCTCCGCGACGGCCAATATAAAGCGTAATGAAAGCGTAAGTCAAATCGAATCAGATACTTACAAGAGATAACAAGCGCCGCGGGCGACGCGGATAGAGCAGCAATATCGCGGCCGGAGGGCACGCCGCCGGCGATCGGATTACGGCCGAAAACGTTTTGTGCGGTCGAGCGGAAACTTTCGCTTTCTTCCGCCCGCGGATAGAATCCCCCGCCGATGAACGTTTCCGACGTGCGCCGGGAGTATGGGCTGGCCGGACTGTCCGAGGGGGACCTCGACGCCGATCCCATCCGGCAGTTCCGGCTCTGGCTGGACCAGGCGATGGCGGCCTACCCGCAGGAGTTCACCTCGATGACGCTGGCCACCGCCGACCGCCAGGGGCGGCCGTCGGCGCGCGTGGTGCTCCTCAAGGGGCTCGACGAGCGGGGATTCGTCTTCTACACCAACTACGAGAGCCGCAAGGGGCGTGAGCTGCTGGAGAACCCTCGCGCCGCGCTGGTCTTCTACTGGGGGGTGATGGACAGGCAGGTGCGTGTCGAGGGAACGGTCGAGAAGACCTCCCGCGAGGAGTCGGAGGCCTATTTCCTCTCCCGCCCGCTCGGCTCGCGGTTGGGGGCGTGGGCCTCGCCGCAGAGCCGGGTCCTCTCCGGGCGCGAGGAGATCGAGCGCGCGATGCGGGAGGCCGGCGAGCGCTTCGCCGGCCGCGACGTGCCGCTGCCCGAGCCGTGGGGAGGATTCCGGGTGAGGCCGGAGGCGATCGAGTTCTGGCAGGGGAGACCCAGCCGGCTGCACGACCGGCTGCTCTACGCCAGGACCGCCGGTGGCTGGAGGATCGAGCGGCTCGCGCCGTAGCCCATCATTCCCATGACCGCGACGACCTCGATCGACGGCGACTGCGATGTCGCGGTGGTCGGTGGCGGCCTGCTCGGGCTCGCCACCGCCATGGCTCTGTCTGCGCGCGGCCGGCGAGTGACGGTACTCGAGGCGGAGGACCGCCTCGCCGTTCACCAGAGCGGCCACAACAGCGGCGTCATCCACTCCGGGCTCTACTATAAGCCGGGCTCGCTCAAGGCCACCCTCTGCATCGAGGGGGCGCGGGCGCTCTTCCGCTTCTGCGAGGAGGAGGGGATCGCCCACGAGCGCTGCGGCAAGCTGGTGGTGGCGACCTCGCCCGGCGAGCTCCCCCGGCTCGACGAGCTCGAGCGCCGGGGGAAGGCCAACGGCGTCGCCGGCGTGCGCCGGCTGGGACCCGTGGAGATCCGGGAGCTCGAGCCGCACGCCGCCGGCATCGCCGCCCTCCACGTTGCCGAGACGGGGATCGCCGACTACCCCGCGGTCGCCCGCGCCTACGGCCGCCGGATCGAGGCCACGGGCGGCAGGGTGCTCACCGGCGCCCGCCTGGCGGGGGTGCGGCGGGACGGACCCGGGCTGGTCGCCGAGACCTCGCGCGGGGCCTTCGCCTGCTCGCTGCTGGTCAACTGCGCGGGCCTGCAGGCGGACCGGGTGGCCCGCCTCTGTGGCGCCGCGCCGGACGTGCGGATCTTCCCCTTCCGCGGCGAGTACTACGACGTCGTCCCCGAGCGGCGCGGCTTGGTGCGCGGCTTGATCTATCCGGTGCCCGACCCGCGCTTCCCGTTCCTCGGCGTCCACCTGACGCGGCGGGTGGACGGCTCGGTGGAGGCCGGCCCCAACGCCGTGCTGGCCCTCAAGCGCGAGGGCTACCGCTGGCGCGACGTCTCGCTGCGCGACGCGGCGTGGATCGCCGCCTGGCCGGGCTTCTGGCGCCTCGCCGCGCGTTTCTGGGGGATCGGCGTCTACGAGGTCCGGCGGTCGCTGTCAAAGGCGGTGTTCGTGCGCGATCTCCAGCGCCTGGTGCCGGAGATCCGGCCGGCCGACATCCACCGCGCCGGCAGCGGCGTGCGGGCCCAGGCGCTGGATGTGAAGGGGGGGTTGCTGGACGACTTCCGGATCGTGCGGAGCGAGCGGGCGGTCCACGTGCTGAACGCCCCTTCCCCCGGCGCCACCGCCTCGATCCGCATCGGTGAGCGGATCGCGGAGATGGCGGCGGAGATGGGCGGCGTTTGATGG
Organism: Thermoanaerobaculia bacterium; assembly: GCA_036402955.1. GTDB lineage: Bacteria > Acidobacteriota > Thermoanaerobaculia > Multivoradales > UBA5704 > DATARR01. The sequence goes on along the minus strand of DASWRX010000075.1, from coordinate 30,375 downwards.
GCCTTGCCCTGATCTAGCGCGCGTCGGCGGCGTGGTCGACCCAGATCCGCACCGTCTCCGCGTCGCCGGTGACGGTCAGCAGCTCCCCCTCGCCGAAGCGGGTGAGCTCCTCGAGGGCGGCGTCGACGTTGAGCCGGTCGCCGGAGCCGGAGAGCAGGGCGGCCATCACCGGCAGCGGGATCCGCGCCTCCACGTTCTCCCCCTTGCTCCCTTTGTCGGTGGCCCGCAATTCCAGGTAATCGCCACGCTTGGCGATCAGGACCCTGGAGTCCGGATCGTTGACGGTCAGGTAGGTGGCATCAGGGCCGTGCTCGAGCTCGCGCCAGGCCCGGCGCAGGTCGGCGACGCTGTAGTCCTTGTCGTGGACGTGGACCTGGCCCGAGCTCCGGGCGTCCTCGGGAACCATGCCGGCGAGGTTGCGCGCCATCGACAGCGGCAGGTTGATCGTGGCCTCCTCGACGTCCTTGGCGCCGTGGACCTTGACGTGGATCCAGAGATCGGAGGCCAGGGCCCTTCCGGCGGCGAGCAGCGCGACCAGCGCCGCTCCGAGAATCTTCGTTGCGTTCATCGTCGTCTCCTTGGAATGGAATCGTGCGTCCCGTTCAAGGGAGAGGACGGAAGGCGAGGGGATTCCGTTTCAAGTTACAGCTCGATCCCCTCCAGCTCGTCGATCTGCGCGCGCACGAGGTCGAAGCCCCCTTGCCAGAAGGAGCGGTCCGTGATGTCGATGCCCACCTCGGCGAGGATGTGCTCGGGCCGCGCCGAGCCGCCGTAGGAGAGCAGCCGCATGTAGCCGGGCTTGAACGCCTCCCCTTCCTCCTGGAAGCGGCGGTAGAGGGCGAGCACCAGGAGCTGGCCGAAGCTGTAGGCGTAGCAATAGAAGGGGCTCTGGTAGATGTGCGGGATCGCCAGCCACTCGTGGCGGAACTCGGCCGGCAGCTCGACGCTGTCGCCGAACTGCTCGCGCAGCTTCGCCATGTAGAGCTCCGAGATCTCGTCGGTCGAGCGGCCGGCGCGGACGGCCTCGTGGGCCTCGATCTCGAAGAGCACGAAGTAGGCTTGACGCAGGACGGTCGCGTAGACGTCGTCCACGGCGGCGGCGAGCAGCTCGCGCCGGGCGAGCGGATCGGACTCCTCGCGCAGCAGCCGGTCGGTCATCATCATCTCGCTGAACACCGAGGCGGTCTCGGCCAGTGGAAGCGAGGCGTGCTGTGTCAGGCTCGAGCAGCCGCTCGCCATCATGCTGTGCACGGCGTGGCCGAGCTCGTGGGCGAGGGTCGCCACGTCGCGCACGCGGCCGGCGTAGTTGACCAGCACCCAGGGCGTGTAGCGCGGCAGCACCGTGTAGCAGAAGGCGCCGCCCCGCTTGCCCTTACGGATCTCGCCGTCGAGGTGGTTCTCGGCGAACACCCGCTGGGCGTACTCGGCGAAGCGCGGATGGAAGTCGTCCAGGGTCTCGAGCACCGAGCGGACGGCGTCGCCGTACGGGATCTTGCGGTCGGAGGTGGCGAGCGGCGCGTAGAGGTCGTAGCGGCGCAGCCGGTCGAGCCCCAGCCATCCGGCCTTGAGCCGGAAGTAGCGCTGGAAGATCCCCACGTTCTCGCGCGCCACCTCGAGCAGCACCTGGACGGCGCGGTCGGGGATATCGTTGTCTAGATTGCGCACCGAGATGGGGGAGGGATAGCCGCGCAGCCCCACCTGCTCGTCGTGCCAGTCGCGCGCGATGTTGGCGTAGATCTGGCCGAGGACGTTCGCCTCCTGCGAGTAGACCCGGTAGAGCTCCCGGTAGGCGGCCTCGCGCAGCTGGCGCCGGGGCGAGAAGGCGAAGCCCATCAGCTCGTCGCGCGTCAGCTTGCGGCTCTCACCGTCCACCTCGAGGGTGAACTCGAGACGGTTGGTGAGCATCGCGTAGAGAGTGACGACGGCGGCGCTGCCGTTCTGGTCCTTGATGTTGATGATCTGCTCGGACTTCTCGTCCAGCGTGTACGGCTTGAAGCGCCGCACCTCCTCCAGGTAATGGCGGTCGTCGCGGTTCAGGGTCTCGCTGGGCAGCAGGCGCCAGGCCTCCTCGTCGGAGAGACTCCGCCACCAGAGGGTGAAGAAGAGGATGCGGTTGCCGGCCGCGGTGGCCGCCTGCCGCGCGCGGTTGCGGAAGGTCAGGGCCTCCTGGCTGCTGGTGTCGGAGTAGAACCAGAGGGACGAGTAGCCGCCGATCACCTGGAGCCGCTCGGTGAGGTGCTTGTACTGCCCGAGGATCTCCAGGAACCGCGCCGGCTCCATCTGTGGATCGAGGTCCGCGCGCCGGCGCTCGAAGGCGGTGACGGCGGCGTCGAGCTCGGCGAGCCGGGCGGCGAACACGCTCTCGCTGGGCTCCGGCAGCAGCTCGGAGAGGTCCCAGGTGCCGAGGGAATAGGTCGGAAAGGATCTGGTGATGACGTCCATGTCAGGTGTGTTTCGTCGTCCTGAAAGTTTCGTTCGAATTGTTCAATTGTCCCCGAAGGGGACGGACCGGCACGACCGGTCCGTCCCGGGAGACTATTTTAGCTGAGCCGGGGGGACGATGACTGCCGCCACCCCCTTTTCCCGCGCGAGCTGGTTGAAATGGGCGAGGTCGGTGTCCCAGACCGCGCGGAGCCTGGCGAGCTGGGTGTCGATGGCCGCCGTCAACCGGCTCTTCACCGTCACCGCCTGCGCTGTCGGCCGGTAGTCGCCGAGCGCCGCGGAGGCGGCCACGCCGTTGAGCTTGTCGTCGAGCCGCACCGGGAAGTTGAGCGGGTCCTCGGAGGCGTGGTTCTTGGTCTGGTAGAGCGCCTCCTCGACCTCGGTCATCTTCTTGTCGAGATCCTTGGCGGCGTCGACGACCGGCTTCATCGCGGCGTCCTTGGCCAGGCGCTTTTCCATGTCCTGGAGCTGGGCGCGCACGTCGCGGATGCGGCGGACGGCGTCGTGGGTTTCTGTCAGCTTGTCCCGCACCTCGGTGAGGAAGCGGAGCTGGGCCTCGAGGTCCGCCTGGGTGACGGTGGAGCGCGGGTCCTTACGGATCTCGAACGGCGCAGTGAACGTCTGCCCCGCGGCGGTCAGGCGGGTCTGGTAGGTCCCCGGCACCGCCACCGGCTCGACGGGACCGCCGCTCCACAGCACCATGCCGGGGAACTTAGTGGCTGCCGGCCAGGTCATATCCCACACGAAGCGGTTGAGCCCGGCCTCGGTGGGAATCTTCGGCTGCTCCTCCTCGTCTTCCGCCCCCGCGGCCTTCTCGGCCGCCTCCGCCTTGCCCAAAGAGGTCTCGCCGGGCTTCTCCGCGGGAGCGGGAGCCGCCCCCGCCTTGACGGTCTTCTCTTTGTCTTTGTCCTTGTCCTTGGCGTCCCTGCCGTCCCTTTCGTCCTTGCCCTTCTCCGCCGGCTTTCCCTGGAACGTGCGGATCGCCTTGCCGTCGCCCGTCAGGATCTCGAGCTTGACGTCCTTGGCCTGGTCGGCCGGCGGCGCCTCCTTGAGGTAGTAGTCGATGACCACGCCGGCCGGCGGGTTCTGGCCGCGCCCCTGCGGCTGCGGCCGGAAATCCCCGCTCGCGTCCGCGAAGCGGTAGGCCGGGGCGGGTGGGAAGAGGTGGACGCGGGCGCCGCCGAGGTCGCGGCTGGCGGCGAGGTCGCGCAGCGGCGAGAGATCGTCGAGCACCCAGAAGGAGCGGCCATGGGTGGCGGCCACCAGGCTGCCGTCCTTGATCGTGAGGTCGTGCACGGGAACGATGGGCAAGTTGAGCTGCAGCGGCTGCCAGCGCGCGCCGTCGTCGAAGGAGACGTACACCCCGCGCTCGGTGCCGGCGTAGAGCAGGCCCCGGCGCGCCGGGTCGGCGCGGATCACGCGGGTGAAGTGGATGGGATCGATGCCGCTGTCGATGCGGGTCCAGGTGGCGCCGTAGTCGCTCGTCCTGTAAAGGTAGGGCCGGAGGTCGTCGGACTTGTACATCGTCGCGGCGACGTAGGCTCCCCCCTTGTCGTACGGGCTGGCGTCGATCTCGTTGATCATGATCCACTCCGGCAGCCCCTTCGGCGTGACGTTCTTCCAGCTCTTGCCGCCGTCGCGGGTGACGTGGATCAGGCCGTCGTCGGAGCCGGTCCAGATCACGCCGGGCTCGAGCGGCGACTCGGCCACGTAGAAGATGGTGTCGTAATACTCCACGCTGGTGTTGTCCTTGGTGATCGGGCCGCCCGAGGGGCCCTGCCGGGACTTGTCGTTGCGCGTCAGGTCGGGCGAGATCACCGACCAGCTCTGGCCGCCGTCCGTGCTCTTGAACAGCACCTGGGCCGCGGCGTACAGGGTGTTCGGGTCGTTGGGCGAGAAGGCGATGGGGAAGTTCCACTGGAAGCGGTACTGAATGTCGGCCGCGCCGTAGCCCATGGGGTTGTCCGGCCAGGGATTGACGTCGCGGAACTCGCCCGTGTCATGGTTCAGGCGGGTGAGCAGCCCGCCGTAGGAGCCGCCGTAGACGATCTCGGGGTTCTTCGGGTCGGCCACGATGTAGCCGCTCTCGCCCCCGGAGGTCACCTGCCAGTCGTTGGGACCGATACCGCCACCGCCGCCACGGGAGAGGATGCGCACGGCCGAGTTGTCCTGCTGCGCGCCCAGGATGCGATAGGGGATGTGGGTGTCGGTCGAGACGCGGTAGAACTGGGCCGTCGGCTGGTTGTCCTCGGTCGTCCAGGTCTTGCCGCCGTCGGTGGAGATGGTGGCGCCGCCGTCGTTGGACTCGATCATCCGCAGCGGATCGTTGGGATCGATCCACAGGTCGTGGTTGTCGCCGTGCGGCACGCGGATGCGGGTGAAGGTCTTGCCGCCGTCCTTGGAGTGGAGGAACTGGACGTTGGGGGCGAAGATCCCGTCCTCGTCCTTGGGATCGGCGTAGACGTGGCTGTAGTACCAGGCGCGCTGGCGCAGCTCGGGGTCGCCGCTGGTCTTCGTCCAGGTCTTGCCGCCGTCGCGCGAGCGGAAGAGGCCGCCCTCCGTGGCCTCGACGATGGCGTAGAGGTTCTCCGGGTTGCTCGGCGAGACGGCGACGCCGTTGATGCCGACCGTCCCCTTGGGCAGCCCCGGGTTGCGCGTCAGCTCGGTCCAGTGGTCGCCGCCGTCGGTCGATTTCCAGATCCCGGAGCCGGGGCCGCCGCTCTCCAGGCTGTAGGGGGTGCGCCGGAAGTTCCACATCGAGGCATAGAGCACGCGCGGGTTGACGGGGTCCATCGTGAGGTCGACCGCGCCCACCCGGTCGCCGGCGTAGAGCACCCGCTCCCAGTGGTCGCCGCCGTCGCGCGAGCGGTAGACGCCGCGCATCTCGCTGGGGCCGAAGACGTGGCCCAGCACGGCGGCGTAGACGAGGTCGGGATTCTTGGGGTGGATGCGGATGCGCACGATCTGCCGCCCGTCGGCGAGGCCGGCGGACTTCCAGGTCTTGCCGGCGTCGGTCGACTTCCAGACGCCGTCGCCGTGGGAGACATTGCCGCGCACCGTCACCTCGCCGCCGCCGGCATAGACGACGTTGGGGTCCCACTCGGAGACCGCCACGGCGCCGATCGAGCCGCCGAAGAAGCCGTCCGAGACGTTGCGCCAGGTGCGGCCGCCGTCGGTCGTCTTCCAGACGCCTCCCCCGGTGCCCCCGAAGTAGTAGGTGTTGCGGTCGCCCGCGAGGCCGGTGACCGCGGCCACGCGGCCGCCGCGGAAGGGGCCGACCTCGCGCCATTTCAGGCCGTTGAACAGGGTGGGATCGACCGCCGGCTTGGGCGCCGCGGTGGCGGCGGTAACGGTGATGGGAGCGGCCAGCGCGAGCAGGAGAGCGAACAGGACGGCGGAGCGGACAAACGAGGATTTCATGGGGTCTCCCGGAACTCCGTTGCGGTACGCCGCCTTTTTTACCACACCGGTCGCGGAGAGGCGTAGGGGCGGCCCTGTGTGGCCGCCCCGGGAAGGGATCGCTCTAGCGGTAGTCTTCGAGATTCAGCTTGTCGAGAGGCAGGCCGAAAGGATAGAAGAGGTTGAAGACGGGCTGCTCGATCACCTCGGCGAAGTGGAGAAAGAACGGCCCGTACTCCTCGACGGGGGATTGTCCCGCCTCGATCTGCCCGTACTCGTCGGCGGAGATCTCGAGCGTCTCGGCCATCTGCTGGGGCGTCTTGCCGCGGCGCTCGCGATGCTTGCGGATCAGCTCGCCGGCCTGCCCCGGCCGGGTGTCGGCGGACTTGCCGCTGTCGGCGAGCAGGCGCGAGGTCGGGGTCTCGAGCTTGATGGCGATCAGCGCCAGCCGCGGCCCCCAGGTCTCGGCCGGGGAGTCGCCCGCCTCGATCTCCTGGTATTTCTCGGCGGGGAGCCCCAGCCGGCCGGCCATATCTTCGATCGAGAGCTTCTTGCGCTCCCGCTCCTTCATCAGAACCTGTCCGAGTTTCACGTCCCCTCCTTGTGAAGGATCAAGGCCCGCGAGACACCGGGATCCCGGCCGGGCCGAGGTTTGTTCGTCGCCTTGGGCGGCTGATCGTAGCACAGCGCCCCGTCGCTTTACGTGGTGCGGCGGGGCCGTCCAGGCGGGACAGGAAGGCTCATCGCCGGCGGTCGGTGGACAGCGCCTTCAGGGCCTCGATCGGACGCCGGTCGGGGCTCATCAGCTTGATGGCCCGCCGCAGGTGGGCCTCGGCGGCCTCCGGGTCACCCGTCTGGCGCTCGATCTCCCCGGCGTAGAAGGCCGCGAGGCCACAGCTGGGATCGCGCCGCAGCGTCTCGTTGAGCTCCTTGAGGGCGCGGCCGGAGTGGGACGGCGCCAGCAGGAACCGGCAATGGGCGAGCTCGGCCGCGTAGACGCCGTTCTGCGGGTCGCAGTCGGCGGCGAACTCGAGGAGCATCAGCGCCTCGCGGTGCTTGCCGGCATCCATCAGCGCCTTGCCTTTCTTGTACTGCGACTCGGAATCGAGCAGGTCGGTCTTGATCGCGAAGCTCGCCGCCGGCTTGCGGGCCCGCTCCTCGCGCAGGGTCTTGCGCCGGAAGAGCAGCGTGTTGCGCTGCTCGGCGTCCATCAGCTCGGCGTAGGCGCGGGCGCCGGCCAGGAAGAGGTCGCGTGCCTTCTCCGCCAGGTCTGTGGAGTCGACGGTCCAGGGAGCGAAGCGGCGGGCGACGGCCAGGAACCCCGCTTCGAAGGCGGCCGGCGTCCCGTCCTCGGCCACGCCGAGGAGATCGAAGGCGTCCTGCCGGCGATAGGAGAGGTAGGCCTGCATGATCTCGTTGCGCCGGCGCTCGACCTCGGGATCCACCGGCGCCGCCACCGGCACGGTCACGGGCATGGGCACCGTCGCCGCCGGAGGACCCGGCGGCGGGGCCGGAGGCGAGATGACCGGGCGGGGGAACGAGCCGGTGGCGGTGAGATCCCGCGGCAGCACGTCCGCCGTCGTCACCACCCCCAGCACCGACAGCGCGTAGAGGGCGCGGGTGATCTCGTCCACGGGGAGCTGGGTCAGCTCCGCCAACTCGCCCATCCGCCGGCCCGGCGGCCGCAGGGCCTCGGCGATCTGGCTCTGGTGCCGGCTCAGGCGCAGCTCGTCGAGCGGGAACGGAGGCGAGGGGTGGAGCGCCAGCTTCTTGCCCACCAGCGGCGCCACCGACATGTCCACCTCCTCCTGGGGAGCGAACTTGGTGAGGCCGGTCAGGATGAGCTGCGGCACCTTCACCTTGAGCGACGAGGCGGACGCTGGCGTCTCGTCGAGCCAGCGGAACTCCCCCTCGTTCCAGGTGAAGAGGTCGAACAGCTTCTTGGCCAGGTTCTGCTGCAGGATGCGGAAGAGGTCCACGGCCGTCACCAGGCCGTTCTCGAGCAGGATCTCGCCGAACGGCACGCCGCGCGCGGCCGACCGCGACAGGCAGGAGGCATAATCCTCCTCGCCGATCTTGCCCTCGCTCACCATGTAGCGGCCCAGCGTCTCGTGGGCGAGGTTCGACCGGCAGTCCACGGGCACGCCGTTCTCGAGCAGGATCCGCTTCCAGACCTGGCGGCGGCGCACCTCCAGCACCAGCGAGCGCTGGTGGAGGGCGTGGGCGAGGAGCAGCGGGGCGAACGGGACCTCGGGCAGGCTCCCTTCCCGCAGACGGGCGATCTCCTCCAGTTGCTCGGAAGTCGGGATCATCGTCGGCGCCTGAAAGAAATATGCTCCGCGGAGTATAACGACAAAGGAACGCAAGGGGAGAGAGGCGCGATGGAAAAACCGGACGGCATGATCTTCGACGAGCCCGCGGGCGGCGGTTGCGCGGGCGGCCTCACCCTCGTCCTGGCGCACGGGGCCGGGGCGCCGATGGACTCGCCGTTCATGAACGCGATGGCCGCCGGGCTCGCCGCCGGCGGCCTGCGGGTGGCCCGCTTCGAGTTTCCCTACATGCGGCGGCGGCGCGAGACCGGCGAGCGGCGGCCGCCCGACCGCGAGCCGGCGCTGCGCGAGGCGTGGCTCGCCGCGGTGGCCTCGCTCGGGGGAGGGGAGCGCCTGGTGATCGGCGGCAAGTCGCTGGGCGGCCGCATGGCCAGCCTGGTGGCCGACGAGGCCGGAGCGCGCGGGCTGGTCTGCCTCGGCTATCCGTTCCACCCTCCCGGCCAGCTCGACCGCCTGCGCACCGCCCACCTGCGCGCTCTGCGGACCCCGACCCTGATCGTCCAGGGCACGCGGGACCCCTTCGGCACCCCCGACGAGGTGGCGGGCTACGAGCTGTCGCCGGCCATTCGCACGGTCTGGATGGAGGATGGCGACCACTCCTTCAAGCCCCGCGTCTCGTCGGGGCGGGCGGAGCGGCAGAACCTGGAGGCGGCGGTGGGGGAGACGCTGGCGTTCGTGAAGAGATTGTAGGTTGTAGGGGCGCAGCATGCTGTGCCCTACGCCTACGCCCTCCCCTTTTCCGCTAAGCTCCGCGCCCGTGTCCGCCTCCCCCTACCTCGGCCAACTGGCCGCCCTCGGCACGGCGGTCTGCTGGGCGTTCTCCGCCCTAGCCTTCGCCGCCGCCGGGCGGCGAATGGGCGTGCTGCCGCTCAACCTGATCCGGCTGGCCATGGCCCTCGGCTTCCTCAGCCTGGCGGCCTGGGGACTGCGGGGCGTTCCGCTGCCGGTCGACGCCTCCCCTCGCGCCTGGGGCTGGCTCGCCGTCTCCGGGCTGGTCGGCTTCGTCTTCGGCGATCTCTGCCTGTTCCAGGCCTACGTGCTGATCGGACCGCGGATCGCCTCGCTGATGATGTCGCTGGCTCCCCTGCTGACCGCCCTGATCGGCTGGCTGGTGCTCGGCGAGACGCTGACCGGCCGCGACGCCCTGGGGATGGCCCTCACCGTCGGCGGCATCGGCTGGGCCGTCCTCGAGCGACACCCGCAGCCTCCCGGAGAAGCTCCCGCCGAGCCCCGTTCTCCCCCCCATTCTCCGCCCCATAAGAGACCCCGCGCCTCGCTCGCCGGCCTCGCGCTCGGCTTCGGCGGCGCGCTCGGGCAGGCGGGCGGCCTCGTGCTCAGCAAGCTCGGCATGGGGAGCTACGACGCCGTCGCGGCCACGCAGGTGCGGGTGATCGCCGGCATCGCCGGCTACGCGCTCCTCCTCCTCGCCGTCCGCCGCTGGCGGCGGGTGGGGCAGGCGATGGGAGACCGCCGGGCCCTCGGCTTCGCCGCCGTCGGCGCCTTCTTCGGGCCGTTCCTCGGAGTCTCCCTGTCGCTGTTCGCCGTCCGCTATACCGTGGCCGGGGTGGCCGCGAGCATCATGGCGCTGCAGCCGGTGCTGGTCATCCCCCTGGTGGTGCTCCTGCACCGCGAGCGGGTGGGCCTCGGCGGCATCGCCGGGGCGCTGGTGGCGGCCGCCGGCGTGGCGCTGCTCTTCCTTTAGAGGCCGGATCAGACCATTGACATCTATGCCGCTCCGGCATAGAGTGAGGGAGTATCCGCAGGTAACGTTCCATCGCCAACTTCGGAGGAGAAGGGTATGAGATTGAAGCCGTTACTGTGGCTCACGTCGCTCGCCCTGCTGCCCGTGATCGCTGCCCCTGTGCTCGGGCAGCCACGGCCGGTAGGGTCCGAATTCCGGGTCAATGGGAACACCGAGTCGAAGCAGCGCAACCCGGTTGCGGCGTTCAACGCCGCGGGCTCGGCGCTGGTCGTATGGGAGAACGACAAGAACGGCCTGCGCGGCCGCTTCTATGGCCGCGACGGCACGCCGCTGACCGACGAGCTCGGCCTGGTGGCCAACCAGAAGCTCACCACCCTGCCGGCCCAGGGCAACGAGGTCATCCGCAAGGACCCGGCCGTCGCCTTCCTGCCCTCCGGCGAGTTCCTCCTGGCCTGGACCGAGGAGACGGACTACGTCGAGGTCTCCCTGTTCATCGAGAACCGCCAGTTGCTCGACCGCGACGTCTACCTGCAGAAGTTCAGCGCCGCCGGCGCGCCGGAGGGCACGCCGGTCCGCCTGAACGCGACCACCACCGGCTTCCAGAGCCTGCCCAAGATCCTGGTCCGCAACGGCGCCGACACCGTGGTCGCCTGGCAGAGCACCGCGTCGGGAAGCGCGGCGGGGAACGGCATCTTCGGCCGCCTGGTGGGCTCGACGGTCGTGCCGAGCAGCGGCGAGACGAAGCTCAGCTCGGTCTCGAGCCCGGCGTCCAACGTGTCGCTGGCCGGCGACGCGAGCGGCAACTTCATCGCCGCCTGGGAGGCCGCGGACGGCAGCTCCCAGGGCGTCTACGCCCGCCTGTTCACCAAGTCGGCCTCGCCCCGCGGCACCGAATTCCGCGTCAACACCACCGTCGCCGGCCTGCAGCGCCGCGCCGCCGTGAGCGCCGACACCAACACGGGCGGCTGGCTGATGGTCTGGCAGGGCCAAGCGGGCGGCATCAAGGACTCCCACATCTACGGCCAGTTCCTGAGCTCGGCGGGCGGCCTCGTGGGCCCGCAGGTCCGGATCAGCCAGGGCGTCGCCCAGGGCCAGGTGGCCCCCTCGGTGGCGGCGATCGCCGGCGGCAAGTTCCTGGTGACCTGGCTCGACTACCAGGACATCTTCCCCGTCGGCCTGTTCGGCGTGGAAGTCGACAAGCTCGGCAGCGAGATCGGCGCCGAGGTCGCGATCAACTCGCAGGCGATCAACGCCCAGACCCGGACCTCCATCGCCGTCAGCCCTCTGGGCGGCGTCCTGGTCCCCTGGGAGGGCTTCACCTCCAGCCCGAACGCGCCGGTCATCTCGGCCCGCCGCGTGCAGTTCTAGCCAGAGCCTTCACGGCACGAACGATCCGTCGGGGCGCCCCTTTGTGGGCGCCCCGGCTGTTTCCGGCACCTTCCTTGCGGTACATTTCAGTGTCATGAACCCTCCCGTCAGGCCTCCGGCGCCGCCCTCCCCGCCCGTCCGCGGCGTGGCCTCCTCGTCGAACCCGGCCGCGAGGTCTCTGCGGACGCCCGGCTGGCGGAGCCTGGACATCCTCCGCGCCGTCGCGTTGACGGTCGGGTTCCTGGTTCTCCTGGCCCTTCTCTGGGTGGCGCACGACCTGGTGTTCATCACCTTCCTGGGCGTCCTTTTCGGTCTGGCGGTGGCGAACGGGGCCGACATCCTGGAGCGGTTCCGGATCCCCCGCGGGATTGGCTCCGCCCTCGTCGTGGCCTGCTTCCTCGGCGTGATCATCGGACTGGCCGCCTGGGCGGCCCCGACCCTGCGCCGGCAGGCGGGAGAGCTGCGCACAATGTTGCCCGAGGCTCTGGGCCGGATCGAGGGGTGGGTGGACGACCACCGGAGCGGCGTCCTGGGGCAGTTCATGCCCGCCACGCCGGGATTGTCGGGAAAGCCCGCCGCCACACCGGCAAAGTCCGGACAACCGGGTCAGCCGGCCAGGACCCCCGGCCCAGCCCCGGCGCCCGCCCAGCCGCCGGCCGAGCCCGCCGGCGGGCTCCACGGGCTCACGGGCCAGCTCGGCGCCGTGGGCCGCTATCTCTTCTCCTTCCTCTCCTCGACCGTCGAGGTGGTGGGAGGCCTGCTGCTGATCCTGTTCACCGCCATCTACATCGGGGCCGAGCCCCACCTCTACTACACGGGATTGCTGCACCTGTTTCCCCACACGGCGCGCCGCCGGGCCGACGAGGTGCTCCAGGCGATCGGCGTCACCCTGCGCAAGTGGCTGGTGGCCCAGCTCATCATGATGGCGGTGATCGGCGTGATCGATGCGATCGGCCTGAGCCTGCTGGGCGTCAAGGCCGCACTGGCGCTCGGGCTGATCGCGGGGCTGCTCGAGTTCATCCCGCTGCTGGGGCCCATCCTCAGCGCCATACCCGCGATCGCCATGGGCTTCCTCGACTCGCCGCAGAAGGCGCTCTTCGTGGCGCTGCTCTGCTGGGGCGTCCAGTTCCTCGAAGGCCACATCCTGGCGCCGCTGCTGATGAAGCGCGGCGTCGACCTGCCGCCGGTCGTCACCCTGATCGGCCTGTCGCTGATGGCGCTCGTCTTCGGCTTCCTGGGCATGATGGTGGCCGTCCCCGTCCTCGCCGCCGTGATGGTGACGGTCAAGATGCTCTACGTCGAGGACGTGGTGGGGGACGACGTCGGAGCCGCGGACACCCCCGAATCCGCCGTCCCACCCGACCGGCCCGCCCACGAGATCGCATAGCCTGTAAACTTCCTTCGGCGAAAATAAGCTGCGGGATCGCGATGGAAACTTCTTCGAGGCACAGGTGCTTAAGAGGATTGGCACCGCGATCGCCATTCTCTCGTGAATCAGCCCGTCTCCGTAGCTAGGACGTTCTCGCCTATAATATTCGCTGAGAGCCTAGAGAGGAGGTTTGGACACCTGGATGCGTGACGCTGACGAAACGAATGAAATTGTCCCTCCTGAACCTCGATTCGAGTATGAACCGTCGCCGGCCCATAAGATCCAGACGACGGAGGCCGGGCCTCCGAGGTGGATTCCGTTCAAGGAAAAATGCCCTCCGGAGATGACGGTGAGAGAGCGGGAAGAACTGTTGGCGCAGAGCATCTCTGAAGACGGGCGTCGCGAGACTCCTCGTCGCTACGCGTTTCGCCATACTCCAAATGGGCCAGAGTTCTACGAATGCAAGCTCACTAGGGAGAAGTCGGACGGAACAATCGTCGTGCATGGACACCCCACGAGCCGTGTGCCTCCACGTGTCTTGCGCAGGATGCGGGATATGGGGCTGATCACGCAAGCGGAGTATCGGTTTTTGGTTAAGGAGCTAAGCTGAAATGCGCCTGGGAGATATACGAGGACTGGCATTTGATATCGAGCCGGTCTCACCTGGCTGGGAGCGACATACACCAAGCGACCGCGGGCCATGGGCTCACCTTTCGATCTGGGCCGCGGAACAGAACTTTTGTCGTAATTGGTTCCCAACGGGCCGTAATGTCAATGAGGGTGTCTTCGTCCCGCTTGCTCCCATAGCGGATTGGCTTTTTAAGTGTGCTCGGTATATTGCCTATGAAGAATCGGCTCGGGCTTTTCCTACGGACGTAGACCTTTTAGGAGCCTTAGAAAGCTGGAAAACGGCAGCGCCAGCAGCGTCCTTTAATGAGGATTCCTGGGACGATCGAAGGTTCGAGTGGAGTGATCGTCACTTTCTTCTGGCTGGTTCCGATGGTTCTTGGCTACCCAACCTTGGATTCACCAAATCGGATGACAAGCTGTGGATTAGTGCTGGTCCTGGACGTTTCGCAAGTTCGGGAGCGCCAAGCTTCCTTTTTCCTGCCGGGACGTATTCGATTTCCTGGAGAGATGCCAGGCAGGTAATGGGAGAGTTTGTTGATTATGTAGGGGAGAGTCTGCGCGAATCAAAATTAGGAAATGAATTTCCGTGGAGCCATACTGCGGGAGCTTTCGGGCGTGCGTTGGAGATTAATTTGCTCGATCAACTGTCTTTAGAGCTTGACATGTCGAGCGCCGAGGTCAAATCACTTTTTGGAGTTAAATCAGAGCAAGGCCTCCTGCGAATGTTGGGGCTCCCTAAAGGTTCCGGTGCCGAATGCAGTGTCGCCTTGCAGTCGATCCGGGATCTTGATATCGAGCCAGGTGTTATTGAGCTTATTGTCCAGTGTGATCAGGCTACGAGAGCAGCCAAACGCGGGCGGTTTGGTGAAAGAAGGTCTCGAAGCCTTGAGGCAGCTTTGGGATCTCGCCCCGAGAAGCAAGGCTATGAGGCTGCCGGTTTGATTCGTCGCGATCTAGGCATAAGTGACGAGCCTTTGCCGAATCCAATAGATCTTTTAAGTGAGTATTTCGACATCGAGGTATATGATCGATCTGACTTGCGGTCGACAATTAACTACGGAGTGGCAGGTGGACATGCGGATGGCTTCGGAAGAGTCGTTCTTTTCAGCTCCCCACAAACAGAGAAACCTTGGTCCCGACGGATGGAGCTTTTCCGGTGCGTCGGTCATCTATTGCTGGATGCAGGGCCAGAGAGCTGGGCCATCGGTGCAGGTTCTTCCAATCGGGCCGTGGGCCCACGCCGGCGGCGGTCCGGAGCTTTTGCCGCTGAATTTCTCTTACCACAGGCTGTGATCCACAAGCGGTGTGGTGGAGTCCTTGATGTTGCCGCTAAGCCTGACGTGTTCCCGTCGCTTATGGCCGATTATGGAGTGGGCGCACAAACGGCAGCCTGGCAGTGTTGGAATGCCGGGCTCCTATCTTCACGCGAGGTTGTCTACGAGCTGATTGGAGCCTACGGTGCGGAGGCCAGCAGCGTCACCTCAACTTGAACCTGCGCGATCTGCCCATTGATCACTGGACTTACGAAGAGCCCTCCAACGCCCTCACCACCGCCCCAACCTCATTCGGGATCTCCCGCGCCAGCAGCGGCCGGTCCAGCAGGGCGCTGAGCGACTCCGGGATCGGCACCTCGATCCCCATCCTCTCGTAGACGGGCAGGAACTTGGCGGGGTGGGCCGTGCCGAGGAAGACGCCGGTTTCGCGAGGTGCCAGGCGATTCGCCAGGACCCCGTAGGCCACGGCGGCGTGGGGGTCGGCGAGGTAGCCGTGGGCGTGGAGGTCGCGGATGGTCGCCCCGGTCTCCTCGTCGGTCCTGGCGCCCCAGCGGAGGACCCGGCGCAGGGCTTCCAGATCCCCTCTGAAGAGGTGCTCGATGCGCTCCCAGTTGTTGGGGGCTCCCACGTCCATGGCGTTCGAGATCGTGGCGACCGAGGGTCGGGGCTTGTAGGCGCCCGTGTCCAGATAATCGGGGACCGTGTCGTTGGCGTTGGTGGCCGCCACGAAGGCCTTCACCGGCAGCCCCATGGCCCGCGCCAGCAGACCCGCGCAGAGGTTGCCGAAGTTGCCGCTGGGCACGGCGATGACCGGCGGCTCCGCGATTCCCCGAGCTCGGAGCTGCGCGACCGCCTCGGCGTAGTAGAGAGTCTGCGGCAGGAGCCGCGCCACGTTGATCGAGTTCGCGGAGGTCAGGCCGTGGCGGGCCGACAGGTCCGCGTCTGCGAAGACGGCTTTCACCAGCGCCTGGCAGTCGTCGAAGGCGCCATCCACGCAGAGGGCGGTGACGTTCTCCCCCAGCGTCGCGAACTGCCGCTCCTGGAGGGCCGAGACGCGGCCGCGCGGATAGAGCACCACGGCCCGCACTCCCCGCCGCTTCCAGAAGGCCTGGGCCACAGCCGCGCCGGTGTCGCCGCTGGTGGCGGTCAGGATGGTGACCGGACGGTCCGGATCGCGCACCAGGTCGAGCACGGCGGCGAAGAAGCGGGCGCCGACGTCCTTGAAGGCCAGCGTCGGACCGTGGAACAGCTCCAGGGCGAAGCGGCCGGGGCGGACCTCCACCAGCGGCACGGGGAAGTCGAGCGCCTGCCGCACCGCGCGGGCGAGCGGCTCGCGGCCCAGCTCGTCCGCCAGCAGGCGATCCATCAGCATCTCGCAGCGCCGGCTCCAGTCGAGCTCCAGCAGCTCCGGCCAGTCGTCGAAGCGGGGCAGGGGGTCGGGCATCCAGAGGCCGCCGCCGGGAGCGATCCCCGCCAGCACCGCCTCCCGGAAGGTGGCGGCCGTCCGCGCATCCCGCGTGCTGATCAATCTCAAGAGAGGACCCGGGCTCCCCGGCGATCGAGCCCACAGAGGCGGACGCTGGAGTCGAGGCCCGCCCCCCGCAATCCTCCGCGGAGAGCGTCCGCCACCTCCTGGGCCTGCTCGGGTGACCCGGTCACGGCGAACATCGCCGGACCCGAGCCCGAGAGCGTGCAGCCCCAGGCGCCGGCCTCCATCGCCGCGGCCTGGGCGGCGCGGAAGCCGGGCACCAGCGGCGCCCGGTGAGGCTCGGCCAGCGGATCGCGCAGGCAGCGGCGGAGCAGGTCGCGATCGCCCGTCTCGAGAGCGTGGACGAATCCCGCCAGGTTGCCGGCGAAGTCCAGCGCCGCGTGCAGGTCGAAGGCGCGGGGGAGGGCCTGGCGGCTGTGCTCGGTCGACAGCTCGAAGACGGGGGAGGCCACCACCAGCACCAGATCGTCGGGCCAGGGAAGCGGCCGGGCGTCGGGCGCGCCGTCGCGGTCCGGCACCAGGAGCTGGAGGCCGCCGGAGAGGCAGGGGACCACGTTGTCCAGGTGTGGCGCGCCCGAGACCAGCGCCTCGGCGCGGCCGGCCAGCGCCCACACCTCCGGCATGGAGAGGGGATCGTCCACGAGGCTCTGGCAAGCGGTGAGGGTGGCCGCCACCGAGCTGGCGCTCGATCCCAGTCCGCTGCAGCGCGGCAGGTTCTTCTCGAGGTGGAAAGCGATGTCCGGGCAGGCGATCCCCCGGCCCCGCAGCTCCTCCCGGAACAGCGCGAAGGTGCGCATCACCAGGTTCTGCCACGGGTCCGTGGGGAGCACGCCGGCGTAGGGTCCGGCGACCGTGAGGGACGGCGTCCCGGCGGGCTCCGCGGCCACCACGTCCCCCCACAGCGAGCCGTCCAGGGGAGCGAGCGCCGCGCCCATCAGGTCAAAGCCGGCGGCGAAGTTGCCGATGCTGGCGGGAGCGTAGGCGCGCAGTTTCATGCCGGACGGATCATGTCATCTCAAGCCACGATCCGCAGCAGATCCGCCAGCGCCCCGGCCGCGGTGACCTCGCCGCCCGCGCCGTAGCCGCGCACCACCAGCGGCGTCGGCTGGTAGTGCTCGGTGAGGAACGAGAAGGCGTTCTCGCCGCCGCGCACGGCGTAGAGCGGATGCTCCGGCCCCACCGCCTCCAGGCCGACGCGGCAGCGGAAGCCGCCGCCGTTCCCGTCTTCGGTCCGCTCGATCACCGCGGCGTGGCGCAGCACCTTGCCCTCCTCGACCAGCTTGGCGCGGCGATCCTGGAAGAGGCCGTCCAGCCGCGTCAGGCCGGCGAGGAACTCGTCGATGCCGCCCGCGGCGTCGAAGTCCGGCGGCAGCACCCCTTCCACCTGGACGTCCGCCAGCTCGATCCGGGCGCCCAGCTCGCGGGCCAGGATCAGGAGCTTGCGGGCCACGTCGAGCCCCGAGAGATCGTCGCGGGGATCCGGCTCGGTGAAGCCGCGGTCGCGCGCCAGGCGCACGGCCTGGGAGAAGGGCATGCCGTCGTCCAGCGCGCCGAGCAGGAACGACAGCGAGCCGGAGAGGATCGCCTCCAGGCGGATCACCCGGTCGCCCCCCTTGAGCAGGCTCTGGAGAGTGCCGATCACCGGCAGGCCCGCGCCCACGTTGGTCTCGTAGAAGAAGCGGCGCTTGAGCAGCTCGCTGGTCTGGTGGAGCCGCCCGTAGTCCTCGTACGGGGCGCTGTTGGCCTTCTTGTTGACCGTGACCACGTGCAGGCCGGCCTCGAACAGGCGGCCGTAACAGGCGGCCACCTTGCCGTCCGACGTGCAGTCGACGAACACCGGGTTGACCAGCCGGGCGCGGCCGAGCTCCTCCAGCAGGGCGTCGAGGCAGGAGGGGAGGGTGGCCGCGTCCAGGCTGGCGCTCCAGGCGGCCGGATCGAGCCCTTCGGGATGGAAGGCGCAGCGCTTCGAATTGGCCACCGCGCAGAGCGTGAGCGCCACCCGGCTGCCCGGACGGGACTGGTGCTCGCCGATCTTGCGCAGCAGCTTCGAGCCCACGTTGCCCACCCCCCAGACCACGAGCTGCAGCTCGGGCCGGTGCTCGAAGAGCTGCGAATGGATGTGGCGCACGGCCCGGTGGGCGTCCGCCGGACCCACCACCGCCGAGATGTTGCGCTCGGTGGACCCTTGAGCGAGGGCGACGATGTTGACGCCGATGTCCGCCAGCGTGCCGGCGAAGGTGCCGACCACGCCGAGGCGGTCCCGCATGCCGTCGCCCACCAGGGAGACGATGGCGTAGCCGGGCCGGATCTGGACGGGATCGAGCAGGCCGGCGGCGAGCTCGGCGGCGAACGCCTCGCGCAGGGCCTGCAACGCGTGCGGACTGTCGGGATCGGAGACCGCGAAGGAGATCGCGCACTCGCTGGAGCCCTGGGTGATGAGGATCACCGAGATGCCCGCCGTGGCCATCGCCTGGAACACCCGGGCGGCGACGCCGGGCACGCCGGCCATCCCCGAGCCGGTGACGTCTACCAGCGAGACGCCGGGGAGATAGGTGAGGCCGCGGGCGCCGCTCGGCGACGGCGAGGCGCCGTCGTGCACCAGGCTGCCCGGATGATCGGGGGAGAAGCTGTTGCGCACCCGCACCGGAATCCCCTTCTCGCGCGCCGGCTGGATCGTCTTCGGGTGCAGCACCTTGGCGCCGAAGAAGGAGAGCTCCATCGCCTCCTCATAGCTCACCTCGGGGAGCACGGCGGCGCGCGGCACCAGCCGCGGATCGGCGCTGTAGATGCCGTCGACGTCGGTCCAGATCTCCAGCAGCTCGGCGTCGAGCGCCCAGGCGGCGATGGCGCCGGAATAGTCCGAGCCGCCGCGCCCCAGGAGATTGACGCGGCCGTTGGCGTCGCCGCCGAAGAAGCCCGGCAGCACGGCCACGGCCGGCGGCTCCTCCCGCACGGCCGCGAAGGCCTCGCGGGTGGCCTGCCAGTCCGGCGAGGCGGCGAGGGGAGAGCCGTGGGTGCGGATCAGCGTCTTGGGATCGAGGAGCCGCGCGTCGAGCCCGCGCGCCGCGAGCAGCCGGCAGACCAGGGCGCAGGCGGCCCGCTCGCCCAGGGAAGAGAGGACGGCGAGGGCGCCGGGCGGGTGCTCGAGGAGGAGCGCGAAGCCGCGCAGCAGGTTCTCCAGCTCGCGCTCCAGGACGTCGAGATCGCGCTCGGCCTCGGCCGCGAGAGCGCCGAGCTCGCCGCGCAGGGCGGCGAGGATGTCGCGGTGGACCGAGTGGAACCGGGCCAGTCCGGGCACCACCGAGCCGCCCGCCGCGGCCTCGTCGGCGGCCCGCAGCAGCGCGTCGGTGACCCCGCCCACGGCCGAGACCACCACCAGCAGCCGGGCGTCCCGGGCCTGCTCCGCGACGATCTCCGCCACGCCGCGCATCCGCCCGGCGTCGCCGACGGAGGTGCCTCCGAACTTCAGAACTCGCATCTCTGGTCCTCCCGCTCCAAAACCGCTGCGGTGAATGCCCTGCAAGCTATAAGGTGCGGACTTCGCCGGTTCGGGAGACGCCGTTGCCTTGGGGCAGGGGATGCCCTACAATACGCCTCCGCTTCGCGGAGACCCAAAAGTTTCCGTCTCGCCGATGTAGCTCAGGGGTAGAGCAGCTGATTCGTAATCAGCAGGTCGTCGGTTCAAATCCGACCATCGGCTCCATCATCTTCCTTCAAGGATCCCGCCGCTTCAGTGATAGAAACGGACGTCGCCGGATGGCATCGGCTTCGACGACCGTAAATACGCCATGGAGTCTCTCTCCTTGACCGTCCACGGCCTCGAACACGCGGGCGGCTTTCTCGGGACCGCGGAGCCGAGGCAGACGGATGAGAACGATTCCAGCGGTCGCCTTCTGCTGAAGGAAGGTCAGCTCAGCGAAGTCTTTGTCGTTCGTCAGCAGGATTCGATCTTCGGCCAAAGCGCGCGACAGAACCTCTGGATCAGGTGCACCGGCACGGTCGGAAGCCGCTGCGATGTCATGGCCGCCTTCCTGGAGCCTCTCGACGATGGAGCGCTCCAGGTTCTCATCGGCCAAGAACTTCATCGCCCGATTTGAATCCGGGGAATGATCTCGTCCGTGCTGAGGACTTCGCGGGCATAGGCCACCGCTGCGAGAACGTCTTCGCGGGAGAGTTGGGGGTATTCCGCGAGGATCTCTTCCGTCGAGCAGCCCGCCGCGATCTGCTCGAGGAGGATCTCCACCGTGATCCGAGTACCCCGGATGACGGGCTTACCCAGCATGACTTGAGGATTGATGTCGATCCGCTGCATCTGTTCTTCTGCCATCATCCTGACCCCCGTTGAGGAGTAGATCGGCGTCCCGCACCGCCGACGACCTGCTGATTACGAAACAGCAGGTCATGGTTCAGCCCGAGACCCTTGCCGCCTCCCTCTGGATCTCTGATTCTACTATGTCAGGTTGTTCGGGGGGGACGAAGTGTCTGGCAGTGTGGACCTCGCCCCTCGCAGGAGCGAAGTCCGGACGAGTGCCTGGATCACTCCTCTGGAGAGGCGGCGATAGAAAGGTGCATGCCGGTCGCCTCCGCCGATGCGCATCTTAGGGAGCGGGCGAGGAAGGGTCACGCAACGTCGCTCCACTGGCTCAGCCGTCGCTTCCCGGTGACGGTGACGGACACCTCCCGGCATCCCGAGATCGTCTCAGTGGTCGAGGTTCCAGGTTCCGTCTCGGGGCCATTCGGCCTCTTCCGGGGAAGTTGCCGAGGAGTGGGCGCTCCCGGCAGCGGCGAGCATTCTCTCGCGCATCTACCCACCCGGCGGATCATCGCCACGCCCCTCTCCGGAAGTCCTATATGGCACTGGCGGCCGAGTTGGCGGTCTTAGAGATCAACTGGGAGGAGACCGATCCGGAACGGGTACTCATGGGAGCCCCGGATCAGCGGAAGGTTCAGGGGCTCCTTCAGCTGTACGAGAAGGTCACCTGCACGTAGCAGATCCGGGGTGGCCCATTGGGCGGGCCGCCCCTACCTCTTCCGTTTCTTGTGTGGTCTGGCAAGCTGTTCGGGCGAAGTTCGGAAGATGTTCGTCCGAACATTCGGGCGAACAGATTGACGTTGGGTATGCCAGGTGGCGACACCGGGGGGCCTCCCCCCCGGGGGAGGGGCCGGCGGGCCGGCTCAGCAGCTTCTCAGCTCTTGGGCTTTTCAACCGGTCCAGGCTCTTGGAGATCCCCCGGGTGGGACCCTTGCCCCGCCCCCTCCAGACTTCGAGAGTCTGCGGCTCAAGGCACAGGTACTGCCCGGCCTGCTTGGTGGTCAGCAGGCAGGCGGCGACTTCGCTATCCGGGGAGTTGCTCTTCTCAGGGAGGTGCTGCGGGGCTTGCTGCGCGTTCATTCGGGCGCCGCCTCTCGGTGCGGGGCTCGCGCCTGCTCTACGTAGCGTCTGGCGCGAAAGCCACGGATTCTTGGTTCCCGGGACGGGGCACAGCACCTTCCCGGAACTTCAGACGCCGTGTTACCGCGCCTCTCGCGCTTTACGTCTGCCGGTCCAGGGGAGCAGTTGATCGCGGATCGGAGCCTCTCGCCCTTGCCGCGCCACCCGCCTCAGAATCCGAAACCCCGGCGGCCTCTCGCCGTATCCCGGGACTCCACCCAGCCCAGCTCGCATTGAACACGATCGACTTGCGGGACCTACCGAGTTGAGCCAGAAGCCCCGTCTGCCGATGGACTTACAGTATCGAGCGGAACCAATTCCGTCAAGCGCCAGGAAGCCGCATCCGGCTGCTCCGACCCGCCAAAGGCTGAAAGCCCCTGCAAATACTGCAATTATCGGGAGTGACGCGCATGGACAGAACCTTGGCGGAGAGCTCCGGCTCGCGGTCCAGGGCCGCCGGGAGACACCGGAGGCAACGTTCCCTCTTCCAGGCACAGGCTCGTTTCTGAGGCAGGAGAAAGGGAGAGAGCGAAAGGACGGGTCCTACGGAGAGCGGAGGGACTTCGCGGGCGGAAAGTTCTGGCCGCCGGCACGCGCCGCCTCTTCCGGTGCCCATCCATTTGGTTTAAGCTGCTGACTGGTAGTGCAACGAGCGCATAGCCTTCTGCGATACGCCGGGTTTGCGCTACGATGATCACCGTAGAGACGCAGCCATTCTGCCTAGCAGCCCGTGGCAGAAGTCGTTTTGGCGAAAATTGCGCATTGATTCTAAACGAGTTACAGACGCCAAAAGCTGCCGAGGGCACTTTTGCCACGGGCTGCTAGGCAGATCGACTATGGAAGCCCTAAGAAATCTCGAACCTTACTTACTTTGGAATCATTTTGATTCCCTCCGACGAGTGCCACGGCCCTCCCGGCAGGAGCAACAGGTGCGCGCCGCGATTGAGAACTGGGCAGGTGAGCGCCAGTTCCGTAGGCGTAGTGATTCCTACGGTAACATCGTCATCGAGATCCCTGCCAGCGCGGGTTGCGAGGCGGCGCCGGCTATTGTTCTTCAGGCCCACCTGGACATGGTTTGCGAGCGCCTGCCCGAAGTCAAGTTCGACTTCGAGCGGGAGCCGATCACGGTTCGCGTCGAGGGCGACTGGGTGCTCGCCTCCGGGACGACGCTGGGCGCCGACAACGGCATCGGCGTCGCCGCGGCGCTGGCCATCGCTGACGATCCGACGGCGGTGCACGGACCGCTAGAGATTCTCCTCACGGTCGAGGAGGAACTGGGCCTGCGCGGAGCCCTGCAACTCGACGGCACGATCGTCCACGGGCGTATCCTCCTCAACCTTGACTCCGAGGATCGCTCGTTCTACATCGGTTGTGCGGGCGCCGCCGACAACGTTGGAGTCTTCAATCTCCAGCCGAGGGTGGCCGTCCCCTCGGGCTGCATGGGCCAGGTAATCGTCTCCGGACTGCGCGGCGGCCATTCCGGCCTCGAGATCATCAACAATCCAGCCAATGCGCTGAAGCTGCTGGCGATGGTGCTGAAGGCACTGCGCGACACCGATGAGGACCTCCGCATCTTCGACCTTGTAGGCGGCACTAATCGCAACGCTGTGCCCCGCGACGCCCATGCAACGCTCTGGGTCCACGAGGACCGAGAGATCGCGGTGGCGGAGCGGGTAGGCGCCGAGGAGGCCGCGCTGCGCAACGCCTTCGGCGACCAAGAGTCCAGCCTAAGGATCGAGTGGCGGAGGCGGCCGGCGCAACCGGACGATGGCGCATGGAGCCGCGACGACGCCGATCGCATCATCGACGCCCTCCTCGCCTGCCCGCACGGCACCCTCGCCCTGAGCCGCTCGCTGGAGAATCTGGTTGAGACCTCCAATAATCTCGCCTGCATCAGAACCTGCCGCCAAGAGGTCACCGTCTCCACCCTCGCACGCTCCTCGTCGAATCCTTCGCTCGCCATGATTTCAGAGCAGATCGCTGCAGTCTTCCGGCTTGCCGGGGCCACCGCCCGAGTTGTCAGCGCCTACCCTGGCTGGCAGCCAAACGTCGATTCACCCCTCCTCGGCCGCGCCAGCGCCGTTTACCAACGTCTGTTCGGAACTCGCCCCGAGATCAGAGCCATTCATGGAGGCCTTGAGTGCGGCGTCATCGGCGGCCGGGTAGGAGGGCTGGACGCGATCTCTTTCGGCCCCACAATTGAAGGGGCCCACACGCCCAAGGAACGGGTGCATATTGGTTCGGTGGCAGCCTTCTACCGGTTGCTGTCAGGGATTCTTGCCGAGTACGCACGGCCGAGATCTTCGCCCCCACTGGCTTGACAAGCCGCCGCGCATTTGAAAGTATGTTTTTTGATACGCCAATCTTTAACGAGTGGCCGGCCTCGCGGCGAGGGGAGGCTGGCCTCGGCTGGAGAACACCTAGACTGATGGGCAAGCTGGAGATTTATCAGTTGCGGATCGAACTGGCCAAACGCCGCCAGCCGGAGCACGCAGACGCCCATACGAAGCTCATGGGCCTGGTGCCTGTCGACGACTTTCCCTACCGAGGATCGTTATCGGGATGCTACCCGAAGCTCCTAAAGCAGCCGGAGTTTTGCCACCCGAGTCGCGGCAGGAGGGCACAGCCAGACGCCGAGTTCCTCTACCTGATCGCCGAGGTCGACAAGTTTCTCCGCGAGATCAACGCGCCACCCGAACTCCAGCTCCTGAAATATGGTGACATCACGGCGACCGGTGACAAGTTCTGGGAACTCGTCCACGTCCGTGGTCTAAAGGCGAAAGAGGAGTGGGTTCCACTCAGCACCATTACTCAGGGGGTTTACGGGCGCGATCCTGCTGCTGGCGAGGATCCAAAACAGCAGATCTACTGGTGGAGCGACCTGCCGCTGGCACAAGAGAATTTGGTTCGAGACATGCGCCGGCGTGGTCTGGCCAAAGACTGGTTCTCTGGTCGATGTGTCGTGCTGCGCTGCCGCCTCACGGCCGATCTGGTAGCGGCGACCCAGGTCCCCTCCGTCCTCGATGGTTTCGCCTCGGACATCTTCCTGCCCACAGACTCCGAGTTGACGCCGCCTACAGGGCAAGCCATCGATCTAACGGCCGACTCCTTAAAGCTCGGCGCGGGGGAGTTCATCCTCGGTCCGGTCGCAGCTAGCCATATCGAGTTCAGGTTCCTTGAGGTCACCAAAGCGGAGAATGACGCCTTCGCCGCCCACTCTGGAGAGCCCGCCTTCCAGGAACGGCTGGAGAAGTACTATCGATCCCTGCTATGAGCGACGAGACCGAGCATTCTCCCTGGCTCCTCCAAGCCAAGCCAACGGCGGACCGCTGGAGGGTGGAGCTCGATAAGATCGTGGAAGGTTCCCGCGAGGCCGACCTCCAGCAGTTCGGTAGCCCGGCCGCCTACGTCAGGTCGCTGATCTTCAATTCCTGCGACGACTCGGTAGCCAGAGCACTCTTCGAGAGGACGCTGGACCGCTTGGTTGCATCCTGGCACCCGCTGGACTGGCCCGGCTTCGAGAGCGACCCGCGTAACCTCCGGATCCTTCAGTTGCTTGCCGCCTACACTCCCGCCGGTGGTATGGCAAAGACCCTCAAGCTGCTGCGCCCGCTCAACACCTACGAGCCACGCTCGGACGAGCTTATGGTACCCCGGATGAAGTCGCTCGCGCTGCAGGTCATGGAGCGCTACTTCCCAGCCGAGCAAGACCCTGCTGGTGCCTTCGCCGAATACGTCGAGCAGCTCGAGTTGAATCTCGCAAACCCAACCTACGCTCTCTATGCCGCTAGTCGGCTACGCGAGTTGCGCCGGCTGCGGGTTGTGTCGGAGGTGCGCAAGGTGGCTGAGTGCGATCTCACGGTGTTGTCACAGCTAGTCCCCGTCTTCCTCTCAGGCTTGGCGCCGGCCGAAGGGGTGCGGGTCTTCTCCCAGCTTCGCATTCAGTTCCAGGGAGCGCCGCCGGCGGTACTAGCCGCCCTGAAAGAGGTAGCGTTGTCGCACGGGCTGCACCTTGACGACAGCCCGGCAGCCCCAACCACCCAGATCTTGGGTACGGCGGTGACTCGCGTCAGCGAGCAATATCGCCCGGCGGAAGACAATGGTCTACGCTTGGCCAAGACCCTTTTCAAGGACACCTCCCAAAGGGCTGCAACTGAGACCACGCGCGTCCGCAAGGACGCGCATTCGGAATTTCCTCCGCCGGTTCCCTTGAAACGGAGAGAAGGTATGGCGACGCAGTTCACGGCTACGAGTTCCGGGATCTGAAGCAATGACCGAGTCCGCGCGCACAGACGCCGCTCCGGCGGAGGTTCCCATCGAGTGGTTCCATCGCAACCTCGAGTTGCTGGTCGAGGACATTGAGCTGGGCGACCAGACCGAGATCTTCTTCGATACCACGGACTTCATAGCGATCGTCCTCGGTATGTACTTCTTCTACAAGAAGAAGCGCAAATCGAGCCCGCGGAGTTTCGACTGGCCGAGCTTCTATGGCGACGACTGCGTCCTCGTCCACTGTCTGGCGACGGCAGGATGGTTGGGGAAGGTCCGAATGCTGCCGCCGCACCAAGCGGAATTCCTGGGGCTTCTTAGGCGGGACTTCGATCTCGCCGATGTCAACGAGAGTCCCAAGGATATCGCCCGTCGCTTTCTCGCTGAAGGCCAGCAAGGGGGCCAGCTGGCGGCCGATGAGGATAATAGCATCAACCTCGAGCAGTTGGAGCGGCTCACCGGCCCGGACCTCATTGCCGCTTTGGGCGGCAAGGCCGAACTCGCCAAGGAGATCTTTCAACTGCTGCAATGTATCCGCGGGAGCTGGCGGACCCGATTTCTCGCGTACCAGGAGCAGGGTCTCTTCGCCGACCTTGGCCGCTTCGATCCTATTACCTACCTTGAAGATGACATCTTCCGACAGGTCCGCCATGCACTGGATGAGAGTCGCGGCAAGAAAAGGTCAATCAATAACTTCAGTGACGCCCTGGCGGTGACGATCCTCGCGCGGCGCACGCGCGAGTTCGACCAGCAGGTTGAGGGTGCCAAGCTGCCATTATTCTTCCTCCACGGTGGACAGCTGAGAGACGCCATCCTTAGCAGCGGCCTCGAAAGCGAGCTCCAGTATTGCCGTAGGCGCGACGGCGAGTTGCGGACCTTCTCGGTGTTGCGGGACTGGCGCTACTTCTATTTCCGAGCGACTTTTGACCAGGAATCGATCTCCAACGACGAGCTTCGCGAACTCTTGACGCAAACGGCGCGGCTGCGCCAGGACCGCGGCAGTGAGAAACGGGATGAGGTTCTGATCGCTCTCGACAGCGCTGCGGAGATAAAGGTTAGCGAGCAGATTGAGCGTATGCGAGAGTTCCGATTTTTTCACACTTGGCTGACATCTAAGAAGGAGATCCAGCAGGTATTCGCCGATCTGGAGCGGGCCAACCTTGATCATGCCCGCCTGCGGGAGGCGTTCACTGAACTCCAAAGCGACGAGTTTAAGGAGAAATTCGAGGAAGGCCAGGAGGTTCTCAGCCAGAATTATGAGACGAGCGTCGGCATGTATCCGCGCGCGTACCAGCTGCTGCGCTTGATCGACGCCAGGATCCGCAAGATCTATCGGGCAAAGAAGGGCGGCGCTCTCCCCTCGGAAATGATGATGGTCCTTGGCCTCCTTCGCTTCCCCTTCCCTGCCGATGTCTACTCGTGGATTGAGAAGACGCTGGGGAACCTCGTGACCCAGGGCGATGCGAGAGGCGAGGCACAGGCCGCGGTGGTCAAGACGCTCTTTCAAACTAACTCGGAAGTCAGGCTCGACCTGCCGGGACTCGCCTTTACGTTCGGCATGCTCTGGGCGGCCGAACTCGACGATGAGATCGTCGACCTCGCCCGGAAATGGGCGCTTACGGAGTCGCCATGGTTCCTGGTCGTCTGGGCCTCAGCCCTGGTGCGCGAGTCCGAAGAGAAACGACATACTGGGCTGCAAGCCTCGGAGACAACGTTACGGCGTCAGGCCGACCTCATCCTTCAGGGATTCCAGCTCCTTCGCAAAATCAAGGAGGTGCAGCATTCGACCTCGGAAGAGATCGCCATAGCGAGTCTAGCGGTGGGTATCGCCTACCTCGACTTCCACTTCTTCCTCGCCCTCAGCTCGATCCGGCTGCGGCCCTACCTGTCGCCAGAGCTGCTGAGAGAGGATCTTCCATCTCTGCTCTCAAACGCCGTCGACCAAGCGGACAGAGCTCGGCGGACCGTAAAGCTCGATGAGCGGCTCCGCGTCTACGCCCTCAATCAACTGGTTTACTACATTGCAGACAGCGTGCTGCAAGAGGTGTGGAAGTTCGCCGACCGAGCGGAGCAGCTGCACCAGGCAGCGCGGGAGCTCAAGGCTTACCAGGGCTGCCCGCACTGGCACTACCGGTATAATGATACGCTCGCGCGTTACCACGAGGTGGTCGGTCAGGCTAACGATGATCGCAAGGAGTGGGAGATGGGCAGGAGCTATATCGAACTTGCCCGGGAGAACTGCTTCGACGACCCTCTGATCAAGGGCACGTTGGACACACCAGGCTACTACAAGGATTTCATCCGTCATTACAACGTTTGGATGCACGAGCACCCGGAGGCCGCCGCGTCGGCGAAAGACGCCCCATCCAACCCTGTTTGAAAGATTCCGTCCTGTCGCCCGGTCAGCTGCCGGCCCGCCGCCGGGTGAGATCCGTCTATAGCGACCGTGTGCGCCTCCCCCATTCCCACATCGTTCCACAGGTGAAGGTCTTCATATGCTGGCCCGAGGCGTATCCGTTTACCGCCCCGAATTTTAGTGAGGCTTGAGGAGTAGTTCATAGGAGGGCGGTTTGGGGCTGCGGAGAATCGTGGTGAGGGCGGAAAGCGGGTTGACACTACGTTGCTGACAGGTTCGCAGGAGACTCATCAAGACAGCTTGCGTCGCGGCGCCGCTGGAGGTACGGTTTCCTCCGCACGACTTGCGGTTCACGACAGCGGGTCGAATCGCGTGTTCGGCCGGCCAGTTGGTCGCCTCAAGATCGTCTCGTTCCAAAAAGACAAACAGGGCGTTCTGATTGCGCCGCAGATGCTTGGCCAGCCTCAGATTGCCAGCATGGGTGAAGCGGCCCGCGAGCAGTCGATCCATCCGCGCCGCCAAGTGCCCCTTCGAGATTTGTACCCCGTGCGGGCTGATCGTTGCTTCTTCCCGCCGGTCGCGCACCGCCAAAGCGGCGCGCAGAATGTCTTGCACTTGGCGAGGAAATCTCACGGCTCCACCCTGCGCGGTCTCCAACATCTCGCTGCATCGCCGCAACAGATGGGCCAGACAGGTCTGATGCGTCGCTGCCGTGAAGCGCCGGTACGGTGCCCAGCCGTCCGCGACGAGGACTCCCGGATAGTCTGGGCCGAGAATCGAAGCCGCCTCGGCGAAACCGCGGCCACGCTGGATGGAGCACACCGTCTCGCTGCGATTGGTGAACGCCCACAACCAAGCGCCGTGACCGCTGATGCGCCAGCCGCTCTCGTCCGGGTAGACCACCGGCGAAGTCCGCAGGGTGGCGATCAACTCCTCATAGATCGGTCGCGCCTTCCCCGCCGTCCGCTTCAACGCCCGGCACAGGGTCGAGCGCGCCACTTGAAGACCCGTCAACTGTTCGAGCAGGGCGCCAATCTTGCCGTAGCTCAAACCGCCGGTCTTATTCAGGTAGGCCGCCAACGACACCACCCCTGGACCGATCTGAACGCCGGCCACTCCCACAGCCTGCGAAGTCTGGCGAGCGTGGCGCCCCATCGCCCGCCGCCCGCAGGCCCTGCACTCACTCACCGTAGTGAAGGATGAACTCCGTCGTCTGGGGACAAATGCTGGGAAGGTCGATCTGGAACTGGCTCTCCTTGCCGACCAAGCGCACCTTACCCTTGCAGGACTCGCAGAACAGGGGACAGCCGACCTCGATCGTCTCATCGGCCCGCTTGGGGCGAGGACGGGAAGCCCGCGAGCCGTACTCTGGGCCGGGCTTGCGACCAGGCCGCTTGGGAGCAGTCTTCGGCTCTCCCTTCGAGAACGGAGCGGCTTGGCGCTTGCCGCGGCGCTGCAACTCCTCTAGGAGGCTTTCCAGCTTCTTGATCTGCCGCTGCTGCTCAACGAACCGACCCTCTTGCTCGGCTAACCGTTCCTCTTGCTCGACAAGCCGACGCCGCAGCTCAGAGTTCTCCTGAACGACTTCCTCGTAAGTAGGCATGTCCAAAGGAGATTACAGCATGTCTGTCTCTAGAGAACAAGTCCCCTCAAAGCGTGCCGCGCTGCCCCCACCCGCCGACGGGGAGAGAGGGTGGTAAACAGATACCCGAGCGAGAAGGCATCCCCGTTTGAATCGGAGTCCCGAGCAACTGCATGCCCGCGATCCCGATGTCGATCCGCTGCAGCAGTTCCTCTGCCATCATCCAGTCTCCCGACGCGGAGTAGGCCGGCGTCTCTGACAAGGTCCTGACATCCGCCAGGGATTGCGCCTTCCGCCGTGTAGGCTGTCTCCAGGATCTCAGAGCCCCAGTTTCCCCCGCGCGCCGGAAAGCTCGGACACGGCCCCGGATGCCAGGATGGCGGCGCGGATAGAATCCCGACGACGTTTTTATGAGGATGGCGGCGCGGACAGAATCCCGGGCGCGCATCTTACGAAGATGGCGGCTCGGATGACTTCCCGGGCATCGATCTTACGAAGATGTCGGCGCGGATAGCTTCCCGAGCCCCCATCTTACGAAGATGACGGCGCGGATAGAATCCCGGGCACCCATCTCACGAAGATGGAGGCGCGGATAACTTCCCGGCCCCCCATCTTGCAAAGACAAGGCGTGGGGAAGCTAAAAACGGAGCTGGGAAATTGAAAACGGCGGCGGGACGTTAAAGACCGCCGCCGGAACCTCTCCCGCCTTCTCGACCGCGTGGCCGCGGGAGAAG
>DASWRX010000074.1:0-82106 GCA_036402955.1 Thermoanaerobaculia bacterium | reverse complement strand
GGCCCGCGAAGGGTAGTGCAGACCCTTCGCGGGGTTCAACTCCGGGACGACCGCGGCTCCATTGCCCGCCTCAAGGCGGCGGGACGGGATCGGGGACCACGACGGCATGCTTGAGGATGCCGAACTTTTTTCCGTTCCTCTTGGCCCCCGGCACCAGGCTGGTGCTGCTGCCGCCGCCGGTCATCAGCTCCAACACCCAGGCCTGGGCTGCGAGCGGATTCGATGGGGGGCTGTTCGCAACCATGAAGTCGAAATCGAGGAACATCCATCCGAAGTTGAAGGGAACGGGCAGGCTCGCGCCGCCGACCGGAACCCTCTGGGTCTCCGCGGGGAAGGGGACGATCCCCTGCCCGGGCGGTTGGGGCGAGACGGGGAAGGTCGTCGGAACCACCGGCTGCTCCTGCTCGTCGAAGATCACGATCGCCTGCTGGCCGAGCGGGAACCAGGGAGGACGCACGCCGGCGGCGGCCGGGCAGGGGAAGGGGGCCTGGTTGACCTTGGAATCGCGCCAGACGATGAGGTCCGTGCCGCCGTCGAAGGGTCCGCCGTTGAGATAGCGCGAAGCGAACTTCATGGGGAGCGGCTCGCGATTGTCGGCGGCGCTCCAGGCCGGGCTGTCGTAACGGCCATAGAACGTGTACTGGCCGTTGGTCGAGGTCCTCGGATCGGTGGCGCTGGCCTCGATGTGGACCAGGGGATCGCCCCCGGCGATGCCCGTGGAATCCAGGAGGATGAAATCCCCCCACAATGCGTTCTGGTCCGTGGCGTCGCCGCTGCCCCCCGGCGCGAAGTAGCCCGGGTCGCCTGGAAAGCGCAGGGTGCAGTTGCTGACCGTGTCGACCGTCACGTAGCCGCGGGCGCTGTTGTCACCGAGGGCGCGGCCGGCGCAGAAATCGCCGAGCACGGGCGAGGACTGACCGGTCAGCGACCGCTGCAAGTGCTGGATGAACGAGGCCGGCAGGGCCGGGGTCGGCGGTGGCAGCAATCCGGTGCAACTCGCGAAGTTGACGTCCTGCGAGAACTGGCCCTTCGGGCTGATGGTATCGCCCGGGTCCTGGCCGGCGGACGCCGTGCGCGGCAGCACGCCGTTGACCAGGATGTCGCGCAGGTTGACCGTCTGCACGTCGTAGCCGGTCAGATAGAGGTTGAAGTCGAGGACGGGGACGGAGAGGTCCGACCAGACCACGACGTGGGCCAGGATGGCGCCGGCCGAGGCGTTGTTGACCGAGAACAGGGTGTTCATGCCGGCCGGATCTCCGAGGTCCACCTCGAAATACGGCAGCAGCAGGGTCGCCGCGGGCACATGGTCGATGGTGCCGATGACGGCGGCGGCCGGAACGGCCAGCGCCAGCGGGATGGCCAGAACGAAGAGTGCGGCCCGGAGCGTTCGCATCCTGAACCTCCCTCGCGGTGTCTCGCGGCGGAATCGCCGGAGCAACTCTGTATGCTTTGGTAAAAGGCTACCACAAAGGCGAGCCGCGCCGTCCTGTAGAATCCAGGGGAATCCGGACCCTGATCCCCGGGAGAAAGGTTTAGCGTGTCCTTGACTCTCGTCGACGCCGCCGGCAGCCCCGCCGCGCGTCTCGCCATGGGGCGCACCTACGCGGTGGGGCGCGCCGCGACCTGCGATCTCGCGATCCAGGACCCCACGGTCTCCCGCAGCCACGCCGAGCTGGAGCTGGTGGCGGCCGGCGTCCGGGTGCGCGACCTCGGGTCGGCCAACGGCACGTTTCTCAACGGCGAGCGGATCCTCGACGCGGTGGCCACCCCCGGCTCCCGGGTGGCCTTCGGCAAGGTGAGCTTCGCGGTGCGCGACGAGGGAGCCTCGCCGGCCGGCGCGCCGGCGGAGAGCGAGGACCCGCACGACGCCACCATCCTGCGCCAGGTGGCGGCGCCCCGGCCGGTGGACATCGCGGCCCAGCTCTCGGATGGCCCTCCGGGAGCCTCGCTCCTCCGGATCGGCGGGACCTCACGGGAGGAACGTCAGGCGAGGAAGCTGGCGCTTCTCCTCGACGTCGGCAAGGAGCTGTCGCAGCAGCCGGAGATCGACCTGCTGCTCGATAAGGTGGTGGGCCTCACCTTCCAGGTGATGAGCGTGGACCGGGTGACCATCCTGATGACGGGAGAAGGAGACGGGGACGAGCTGGTGCCGCGCATCTGGCGCAGCCGGGTCGACGCTCCCTCCGGGAGCTGGCGGGTGCCGCGCTCGATCACCCGCAAGGTGGTGAGCGAGCGGGTGGCGGTACTGATCGACAACGCGGCGGCCGACGGCCGTTTCCAGGGCGG
Organism: Thermoanaerobaculia bacterium; assembly: GCA_036402955.1. Classification (GTDB taxonomy): domain Bacteria; phylum Acidobacteriota; class Thermoanaerobaculia; order Multivoradales; family UBA5704; genus DATARR01. The sequence goes on along the minus strand of DASWRX010000074.1, from coordinate 79,820 downwards.
CTCGGTGCTCCTGCAGCGGGTGCAGAGCGCCCTCTGCGCGCCGCTGCTGGGCAAGCAGGGGAAGGTGCTCGGCGTCCTCTACCTGGACAACCTGGCGGCCACCCACTCCTTCTCCGAGGAGGACCTGGAGTTCCTGACCGCCTTCGCCGGCATGGCGGCGGTGGCCCTGGAGAACAGCCAGTTGATCGAGCGGGTGCGGCGCGAGGCGGTGGTGCGGTCGAACTTCCAGCGCTACTTCGCGCCCGATCTGGCGGAGCAGATCGCCGGCCACGAGGAGGAGATCCAGCTCGGCGGCGCCAAGCGTCGGGTGGTCGTGCTGTTCTCCGACATCCGCGGCTTCACCTCGATCTCGGAGCGGATGAGCCCGGACGAGATCGCGAGCCTGCTCACTGAGTATTTTACCGAGATGGTGGAGATCGTCTTCGCGCACGGCGGCACGCTCGACAAGTTCATCGGCGACGCGGTGATGGCGCTGTGGGGAGCGCCGCTCGCCCACGAGGACGACGCCGATCGGGCCCTCCGGGCCGGCATGGAGATGCAGCGGGCCCTCGTCCGCCTCAACCGGGAGTGGCGGCTGGAGGGACGGCAGGAGCTGACCGTGGGGATCGGCATCAACGTCGGCGAGGTCTTCGCCGGCAACATCGGCAGCAACCGGCGCCTGGAGTACACGGTGATCGGCGACGCCGTCAACACGGCGTCGCGCCTCTGCTCGGAGGCCGGCCCCGGGGAGATCCTGATCGCCGAGCCGCTGTACGCCGCCCTCGGCCAGCTGCCGGCGGTCTCCCTGCTGCCTCCCCTGCCCCTCAAGGGCAAGGCCCAGCCGGTCCCCGTCTACCGCGTCGAATGGGGAGCCGCGGACGGCGACGGCGCCGGTGACGCGAAGGACGCGGGCGCTCCTCCCCGGAGCCGACCCTCGTGAGCGCTGGCGGAAACGCCGGCGAGGGCACCGCCGACGACGGCACGGTGATCTGGTCGGCCGGTGCCGAGCCACCTCCCCGCTTCCCTCCGGGGCTGCTCCTCGCCGGCCGCTTCCGCATCGTCCGGTTCCTCGGCCAGGGTGGGATGGGGGACGTCTACGAGGCGGCGGACCAGGAGCTGCGGGAGAACGTCGCCCTGAAGACGGTCCGCCCCGCGGTCCTCCGCGTTCCCGGCATGATCGAGCGCTTCCGGCGCGAGGTGCAGCTCGCCCGCAAGGTCACCCACCCCAACGTCTGCCGCCTGTTCGACGTCTGCCATCACCGTCCCGAGGCGGGGACCGGGGAGGAGGTGGCGTTCTTCACCATGGAGCTGCTGGCCGGCGAGACGCTCGCCCACCGCCTGCGCCGGGACGGCCCGATGAGCGAGGCGGCGGCGCTGCCGATCGCCGTCCAGATGGCGGACGGGCTGGCGGCGGCCCACCGCGTCGGGGTGATCCACCGCGACTTCAAGAGCGCCAACGTCATGCTGGTGCCGGAGGACGGCGGCGTGCGGGCGGTGGTGACCGACTTCGGCCTGGCCCATGGAGTGGAGGCGGCGTCGGGCGGCCTCACCCTGCGGGGGGACGTGCTCGGCACGCCGGAGTACATGGCGCCGGAGCAGGTCACCGGCGGCGAGATCACGCCGAGGACGGACGTCTACGCGCTCGGCATCGTGCTCTACGAGATGGTGACCGGTTGCCTGCCGTTCGTGGGCGAGACCGCGCTCACCACGGCGGCCAAGCGCCTGCGGGAGGACCCGCCGCCGCCCCGGCTCAAGCGGCCCGGTCTCGATCCCGCCTGGGAGGCCGCGATCCTGCGCTGCCTGGCCCGTGAGCCGGCGGACCGCCCGGCGGGCGTTCGCGAGGCGGTGGCCCTGAAGCCCGGCGCCGAGCCCGCGGCCCCGGCGCTGCCCCCGCCGCGGCCGCCGCAGCCGCCGCAGCGAAGTCGCTGGCCGCTCGCGGCGATGGCGCTGGCGATCCTCCTTGGCGTCCTCGGCGTCGCCGGCGGCTGGTGGAGCTGGCACCGGCCGAGGGGAGCGGAGCCCGGGATCGACAAGCTGCCCTTCGAGCTCGCGGCGCCAGGCTCGCAGCCCGGGAGCCCGGCGGCCCGGGACCTCTACGCGAAGGGACGGAAGGCCCTGGCCCGCTTCGACGCCCTGCAGGCGCGGGACCTGTTCCAGAGGGCCATCAAGGCCGAGCCCGGCTTCCCCCTCGCCTACTCGGCCCTGGCCGAAGCCTGGGCCCAGCTCGGGTACAAGGCGGAGGCCGGCAGGCAGGCGAAACGGGCCGAGGAGCTCGCCGTCCACCTGCCGCAGGAGGATCAGCTTCTGGTGAGGGCGCGCTCGTTCCAGCTCAACGGCAAGCCGGACAAGGCCATCGCCCCCTACCAGGCGCTCCTCGCCCTCCATCCGGCGGACGTGGAATTCGGTCTCGCCCTCGCCGGCGCGCAGATCGAGGCGAACAAGGGGAAGGACGCGCTGGAGACCCTGGCGGGGATGCGGCCGCGGGGCGCGGCCGGGCCGGAGGATCCGCGCCTCGACCTGGCCGAAGCCCGGGCGGACCAGTTGATCTCCGACTTCTCGGGCGAGCGGAAGGCGGCCGAGCGGGCCCTCGCCCTGGGAGAGCGGGAGGGTTCCAGCCTGCTGATGGCCCGCGCCCTGCTGCTCCGGGGAGAGGCGCGAGCCGACGACCCGCCGGGAGCCGCCGCCGACTTCGAGCGGGCCAAGGAGCTGTACGCCGAGGCCGCCGACAAGCGCGGGATGGCCGACGTGCTCAAAGCCATCGCCGACGCTCTGTACGAACAGGGAAAGATGGAGGAGGCGCGGCAGCGCTACCAGGAAGCGCGCGACACCTATCACGACCTGGGGGACCGCGGACGCGAGACCGCCGTTCTGTTCAACCTGGCCAGCGTGGACGGCCAGCAGGGAAAACTGGCCGAAGCCCAGAAGACCTTCGGGGAGATCCTGAAGGTGAGCCAGGAGATCGGCGACCGCCGGATGGAAGCCATGGCGCTGGGCAACATCGGTCAAGGTCTCTTGCGGCAGGGCAAGCTGTCCGAGGCCCTCCAGCCGCTGGCCGAGTCACGGGCCATCTACCAGGAGCTGGGCGATCGGCAGCAGCAGGCCGCCCAGCTCCGCACCCTTGCGGACGTGCTCGTCGACCAGTTGGATTTCGCCCAGGCCGAGGCCCGCTACGAGGAGGCGCTCGAGCTGGCCAAAGCCATCGGCGCCCAGGGCCAGGTCGCGGGGCTGCTCGTCGCTCTCGGCTCGGTGCGCGCGGCCGAAGGCGACCTCGACGGGGCCGAGGTCCATGACCGGGAGGCGCTGGCCCTGGCCAACCAGCTCGGCGACCGGTCGATGGCTGCGGACGTGCAGCTCAACCTGGCCAACCTGCAGCTCGAACAGGGGCGCACTTTCCAGGCCGAGGCGGCGGCATTGGAAGCTTTGAAGAAGTATCAGGAAGGCTCCGCTGCCGCCTCGGCCGCCGAGGCTGAGGCCGTGCTGGCCCAGATCTACCTGGCTCAGAAGGCATTGCCGAAGGCGCGGGGCGCCATTGCACAAGCGGAACGGCTGGCGGCGGGCGCCCAGGAGCCGGAGACGCGCGTCCAGGTGGGGCTCGCGGCGGCCCGGGCGCAGGCGGCGGACGGCGATGCCGCCGGCGCGATCGCGCGGCTGAGCAAGATCCTGCCCGAGGCCACAGGGGTCAGCGCTCTCGAGGTTCGCTTGGCCCTCGGCGGCCTCGAGATCGCCCATGGCGACCGTCCGAAGGGCCGCCAGCTCCTCCAGGCGGTCGCGGAGGAGGCCCGCGGTCATGGCCTCAAGCCGATCGCCGCCAGGGCCGCCAAGGCCCTGGCAGGCTCCGGGTAGCCCTCCTGTAACGAAGCGCCGGTCTCGGTCGCCTGTCATTTGCGCAATCCCCGGAACTAAGGGAGAATAAGGAAAGTCCTTACAGCTCGGTCTCGCGGCACTCCCCGCCGCGGCAGGAAGGTGGCAATACGGCCGTCCACTCGTTCGACCTGGTGATCGTGGGCTCCGGACCCGCCGGACTGTCGGCGGCGGCGCAGGCCGCGGCCGGCGGCCTCTCGTACGTGGTCCTGGAGCGGACGGACCACCTCGCCGACACCATCTGCTGCTACCAGAAGCGCAAGCACGTGATGGCCGAGCCGGGGATGATCCCCCAGCGCGGCGAGATCCCCTTCGCCGCCGGCTCCCGCGAATCGATCCTCGACGCCTGGTCGCGCTTCGTGGCCGAGCGTCGGCTGGAGGTCCACTTCCGCCGGGAGATGGTGGGGCTCGAAAAGGTGGACGGCGGCGGCTTCCGGGTGCGCACGCCGGCGGACGAGTACCAGGCGCGGCACGTCGTCCTGGCCCTCGGCACCCAGGGGAACCCGCGGCTGCTGGGGGTGCCGGGGGAGGACCTCCCCCACGTCGCTACCCGGCTGGTGGACCCCGACGAGTTCCAGGACCTCGACATTCTGGTGGTGGGCGCCGGCGATTCGGCCCTGGAGGTGGCGATCGCGCTCGCCCCCCACAACCGGGTCGGCCTGGTGGTGCGCACTCCCGAGATCCTGAAGGCCAAGGAGAGCCTGGAGCGCGAGGTGCTGGGCCTCGCCGCCCGCGGGCAGATGAAGATCCACTTCAGCTCCTCGGTGGCCCGCGTCGGGCCGGACTCGGCGGAGCTGAAGACGGCCGCCGGCCCGGTCACGGTGCCCGCCCGGCGGATCATCCTCAAGCTGGGCGCCACGCCGCCGCGAGGGCTGCTCGAAGGGATCGGCGTCCAGTTCTCGGGCACGGGCCGCGAGTCGAAGCCCGTGCTCTCCCAGCGCTACGAGTCGAGCGTGCCGGGGATCTACCTGATCGGGGCGATCACCGGGCGCGACCTGATCCGGCTGGGGATCAACCAGGGCTACGAGGTCGTCGAGCACATCCTGGGGCACGCGGTCGAGCCGGCGGACGAGGAGGTGCTCAAGGCCCGGCTCCCCTTCTGGAGCGGCACGGTGCGGGAGCGCATCGCCGACCTGCGCGATGAGATCCCCCTGCTGGGAGCCGCGGACGAGGAGCTGCTGCGCGAGATGTTCCTCTCGGCCGCGGTCCGGGAGTACCGGGACGGCGAGGTCATCCTGCGCCAGAACGACTACAGCGACAGCTTCCTGATCGTGGGCCGGGGGGAGGTCGAGATCACCGCCCGTGCGGCGGGAGAGGCCGGGGAGCGGCGGGTCGCGACGCTCGCCGCCGGCAACTTCTTCGGCGAGATGAGCCTGATCTCCGGCCGCCGCCGCAACGCCACGGCCACGGCCCGCGGCGCGGTGCGGCTGATCGAGGTGCCGCGCAAGGCCATGCTCAAGCTGATGGCCACCGACGCCGGGGTGAAGCGGATGGTGGACCAGGCCTTCCTCGTCCGCGCCTTCCAGGGCTACCTCTTCCGGGACCTTCCCGAGGGGGTGCTCTGGCGCCTGGTGGGCAAGGCCACGGTGACGCGGCTCGACGCGGAGCAGGCCGTGTTCCACGAGGGGGAGCCGGGCGACGCCTTCTACCTGATCCGCAACGGCCAGGTGAAGATCTCCAAGGCCTCCGGCGGCAAGGACCTCGTCCTCTCCTACCTGGTGGCGGGGAACTTCTTCGGCGAGACGGCGCTGCTGCCCGGCGCGCCGCGCACGGCCACGGTCACCACCATCTTCCCCACCGAGCTGATCCGCCTGGGGCGGGACGACTTCGAGCGGTTCCTGGAGGACCATCCGGAGCTGCGGCAGGGGATCGTGGCCAAGCTGGAGGAGCGGCGCATCGCTTCCCTCATCGCCGAGGCCGCGCCGCTGACCGGCAGCGTGCTCTCCGACCTGATCCGCGAAGAGGTCGTGATGGGCACCCAGGCGCTGTTCATCGACGAGCACAAGTGCGTGCGCTGCGGCAACTGCATCGCCGCCTGCGAGGGGGTGCACGACGACGGCCAGGCGCGGCTGTCGCTGACCGGCATCAAGTTCTACAACCTCCTCGCCCCCAATTCCTGCTGGCAGTGCGAGAACCCGCTGTGCATGACCGACTGCCCGCCGGACGCCATCGCCCGCGATCCGCACGGCGAGGTCTACATCAAGAGCAACTGCATCGGCTGCGGCAACTGCGAGCGCAACTGCCCCTACGACAACATCTTCATGGTCCATCCCAGGACCGGGCCGACCCTCTTCGGCTGGATGAAGGGGCTCCTCGGCTTCGACGGCGCAGGGGAGGGCGGCGCCGCGCCGCAGGAGGACGCCGGCCGCACCGTGGCGGTCAAGTGCGACCTCTGCCGGGAGATCCACGGCGGTCCGGCCTGCGTGCGGAGCTGCCCCACGGGGGCAGCGATCCGGCTGGAGCCGGAGGAGTACCAGGCGCGCCTCGACGAGCTGCTGGCGCAGAGCCGGGGGCTCTGATGCTGCTGCGCACCGCGGAGAGCGCGCGCTGGCGCCGGCGGGCTCTCTGGGCCCTGCTGCTGCTCGTTGCCACGTACGTCTACTACGACCTCCACACCGGGTTCACCCACGGCGGCTCGCGCGGGGGGATCGCCTACGGCGCCCTGGGCACCCTGGCGATCCTCATCCTCCTCTACTTCGGGGTGCGCAAGCGGTCGTACCGCAGCACCTGGGGGACGCTGGAGGGGTGGCTCCAGTGCCACCTCTACCTGGGGCTGCTGGCGGCGGTCCTCATCCTTTTCCATACCGGCTTCCGCTTTCACGACAAGGTGGCGGTTGCGGCCTTCGCCGTCCTCCTGGTCGTGGTGGCGAGCGGCTTCTGGGGAGCGGTGGTCTACACCAGCGCGCCCCGCCGGCTGACCGAGGTGGAGGGGGACCTGGCGCCGGCGGCCATGGCCGAGCAGCTCGACCAGCTCGGCCGCACCATGGCGAGCCTGGCCACCGGCCGCTCGGCACCGTTCCAGAAGGCCTGCGCGGAGCTGCTCGCCGAGCTGGTGCCGGAGCGGCTGGCGGGCTGGAAGCTCCTCTTCGGCGGGGAGAGGAGGAAGGGAGGCGACGCGGCCTCGCCCTGGGCCGCCGAGTTGAAACGGGTGCCGGCGAGCGAGCAGGAGGAACTGCGACAGCTCCTCGTCCTCTCCCGCCAGCGCCGGGAGTTGCACCAGCGCCTGCTCGCCCAGCAGCGCTACCGCAACCAGCTCGAGGTCTGGCTCTACCTCCACCTGCCGCTCTCCCTGGCCCTGGTGGCCCTGGTGGTGGCGCATCTGATCGCGGTGTTCTTCTTCTCCAAGCTCAAGCTCTAGGCCATGCCCTTCGTCGTCGAGCGCCCCGCCGATCCCCAGTCTCCCGCCGTACGGGTGGAGGCCGACGAGCTGCGCATCGGCCGCGGCACCAACGCCGATCTGCGGCTCGACGATCCCGCCGTGGCCCTGGAGCATGCCCGCGTCGAGCGCGTGGGGGACGGCTACCGGCTGGTGAACCTGGGGAGCGACACCGGCACCTACCTGAACGCCAGACCGGTGACGAGCGCCACGGCGCTGAAGGATGGCGACACGATCGGCCTCGGCGGCTCGCAACTGCGGGTGCGGTGGAGCTCGCCCGCGGACCCGCTGACCCTGGAAGTGCGGCCCATGGCGGCGGCGGCCGCCGTGGCGGGGCCGGCCGCCGTCCGCGTCCCGCGGGTGGACTACCTGCGGGCCTACGCCCTGCGCCGGCCGTTCCTCACCAAGGGGTTCCTCGCCCTCCTCCTCACCCTGGCGGCCGCGGGCGCCCTCGCCGCGCTCCCCCGCCTCGGCCTCTGGCAGGCGTTCCAGCCCGGCCCGGTGAGCGCGGCTCATCAGCTCAAGCCGGTGGGCTGCTTCGACTGCCATACCCCCTGGAAAGGACCGACGTCCGTGGGGTGCGGCAACGCCGGATGCCACCCGCGCTTCGACCACCAGGCGCGCCAGGCCTTCACCCCGGCCTGCGCGGACTGTCACTTCGAGCACCGGGGCCAGGAGAGCCTGACGCGGGTGAATGACGCGAGCTGCGTCACCTGCCACGGCGACCTGAAGGTGAAGAGCGGGGAGCCGGCCTTCGCCCGTCACGTCACCACTTTCCCGGAGGGACACGCCGACTTCTACCTCACCCTCCCCCAGGGCGGCCGGCTGCCCATCGCCGACGCCGTGGCCCGCCGGGTGGACCCCGGAACCGTGCGGCTGAACCATGCGCTCCATCTCAAGCCGCTCATCAGCTCCGGCTCCGAGAAGCGGGAGACGCTGCGCTGCGAGAGCTGCCACCAGACGGGTCCCGGGCCGACCGGCCTGATCGCCGTGAGCTACAGGCAGCACTGCAGCCGCTGCCACCGGCTGACCTTCGACGACGCCAAGCCGGACGAGGAGGCCGTCCACGGCGAGCCGCCCGACGTCTATTCCGGCCTGGTGAGGGTCTATCAGTTGAACGAGGGGCAGATGGGATCGCTGCGCGAGCGGCGGCGGATCCTCGTCCGCAGCTCAGGCGCGGAGCTGGGCTTCAACGCCAGCCCCAGTGTCATCGCCCGGGTCGCGGAGGCCGAGAGCTACCTCTATCGGAGCGCCTGCGCCGAGTGCCACCCGGTGGATCTGGACGCCAAGCCCTACCCGGCCGTCGAGCGGGCGCGCACCCCGAGCGAGTGGCTCCCCCTCTCCCGCTTCGACCACCGCCAGCACGCGGACCTGAAGGGGCTGAGCTGCGAGACCTGCCACGTCCGGGCCCGCGCCAGCACGGCGTCGGCGGACGTGCTGGTGCCCGGCATCGAGGCCTGCGGCGGCTGCCACGGTGGCGGCTCGTTGCCCGGCGGCGCGGCGCTGCGGGCAGGTCCCATGGATTGCCGGGGATGCCACCGCTACCACCCGCTGCCCACGGCAGGGAAAGGAGCTTGAAAGTGAGACTCATGGGGCGAGCGACAGGGCCGGCTTCGCGCGTGTTCCTCGTCGCCGTCCTCGCGGCGGCCGCGATCGCCCCGGCGGAAGCCGGCCGCCGGCCTCACCGGCCGCCTCCGGGCGGCGGCGGTGGCGGGGGCACCGGAGGGCCGGTGATCAATCCCCTGTCGTCCTGCGGCGCCCTGACGGCGTCGGAGGTGACCGGGCTCCTCAACGGCGCGGCCACGGCCGTCGGCTTCCCCAACCTGGTGGTGGCGGTGGTGGACCGGCCGGGCAACGTCCTCGGGCTCTATCTCCAGGGGAGCCCGACCCTGGCGGACGAGGACCTGGCCGTGGGGCTCGCCCGCACGGGCGCCTTCTTCAGCAACGACCAGGCGCCTCTCTCCTCGCGCACCGTGCGCTTCATCAGCGGCCTCCACTTCCCGCCCGGCATCGCCCGCACGCCCAACGCGGCCCTCTACGGGATCGAGAACACCAACCGCGGCTGCGACCTGAACGTCACCTTCAACAGCGGCCAGTCCCTGCCGCGGGCCACGTCGGTCGCGGGCGGGCCGTGCGACGCAGCCCATCCGTCAGGCTGCGGCACCGGCCCGGTGACCGGCAAGGTGGTGGACCTCTCCGGCAATCCCGTGGACCGCGACTCTTCGGCCGTGAACCCGGGCGGCCTGCCCGTCTTCCGCGGCGGCACGCTGGTGGGGGGCATCGGCGTCGCCGGAGTGCCGGCCGGGCAGCTCGACGCCGCCGAGTTCGCGGCCTTCTCCGCCGCCGTCTCGGTCGCCGGCTTGACCCCCTTCCCGGTGCCCCTGCCGGACCCCGGGGTGGTGTTCATCGACGGCATCCGCCTGCCCTTCGTGCGCCAGACCCAGCGGCCAACGGGAGTGCCCGCCGGCTCGGCCTCCGGCAGCCTGACCGTCACCCTGCCGGCCATTCCCTGCGCGCCGGACGGCTACCTGGTGGGCCCCCTGCCCGGCTCCAGCCTCTCGGCCGGCGAGGTGAACCAGATCGTCCAGCAGGCCGTCGCCGCCGCCGGCCGCACCCGCGCCATGATCCGCCTGCCGATCGGCCAGCGGACCCGCATGGCCATCGCCGTGGGGGACGTGGACGACACGGTCCTCGCCCTCTACCGCATGCCGGACTCCACCGTCTTCTCGGTGGACGTGGCGGTGGCCAAGGCCCGCAACGTGGCCTGGTTCAGCGGTCCCGGCGCTGGCGACGTGCCGCGGCTCCCGGCCGGCACGGCGATCACCAACCGCACGATCTCCTTCGGCGCCCAGCCTCTCTTCCCGGTGGGGATCGACGGCAGCGGCCCGGGGCCGTTCTTCAACCTGTTCCAGCACGACACCCTGCACCCCTGCACTCAAGGGTCCGCCACGGGGCCGAACCGCAACGGCATCGTCTTCTTCCCCGGCAGCCTCCCCCTCTACAAGGGGAGCGTGCTGGTGGGCGGCCTCGGGGTGAGCGGCGACGGCGTGGAGCAGGACGATTACGTGACCTTCCTTGGCGCTCAGGGGTTCCTGCCGCCCCAGGGCCTCCAGGCCGACAACTTCTTCGTGGACGGCGTGCGGATGCCGTTCCTGAAGCTCCCGAGGAACCCGGAGCAGTGAACGCCCGGGTCGGGGCGCTCCTCGTCCTCCTGGCGTCCCCGCTCGCCGCTCAGGACTTCCACGTCGTCCTGAACGGCGGCCAGCCCCTCTTCACCCGCACCTCGGCGCTCACCGTCGCCGGCACCACCGACGCTCCGGCGGGCTCGAAGGTCGCGGTGACCATCGGTCCCGCCACCCACGAGACCGTGGTGGCGGCGGGAGGGAGCTGGCGGCTGGAGTGGCCCGAGCCGCTGGCCGGCGGGCAGTACACGGTGACCGTGCGGGTGACCGACGCCGCGGGGCGCTCCGCCGCCGCCGACCAGCCGCTCGTGGTGCAGCTTCCGGGACGGCTCCCCCGCGGCCCGCTGCTGCCGGTGACGCCCGACTATGCCTCGCCCGAGGAGTCCGCGGCCGGAGACTTTCAGGAGTACACCGACCGCTGGCGGATCGTGCCGCCTCCCTATGAGCTGAACGTCCAGGGCAAGGGGCCGCTGGACCCCTATCACCAGAACCGCTGGAAGGGGGACCTCCCCTGGCGCGGCAACGACATCTTCCTGAACGTCTCCGCCGTCGCCGACACCCTGGTCGAGGGGCGGCAGCTCCCGACTCCATCGGGAGAGAGCGCGGCCCGGTCCGGCAGCCTCGAGTTCTTCGGCCACGACGGCCAGGCCTTCGGCGTGGAGGAGATCGCCGTCTCGGCCGACCTGTTCAAGGGCGACACCGCGTTCAAGCCCGTGCAGTGGCGGGTGAAGGGCACCGTGGTGGCCAACCTGAACTCCGTCAAGGTGGCGGAGAACGCCGTGGTGCGGCCCGACGTGCGCGACGGCACCAGCCGCACCCGCGGCTTCCTCGCCCTCCAGGAGCTGTTCGGCGAGTGGAAGCTCCGGGACCTCTCGCCCAACTACGACTTCGTGTCGGTGCGGGCCGGCATCCAGCCGTTCAGCAGCGACTTCCGCGGCTTCGTGTTCACCGACACCAACCTCGGCGTGCGCCTGTTCGGCAACTACCACTCGAACCGCGAACAGTACAACCTCGCCGCCTTTGACCGCCTGGAGAAGGACACCAACAGCGGCCTCAACACCTTCGAGTGGCGCCGCCAGCAGGTGGCGGTGGCCAACCTCTACTGCCAGGACTTCCTCACTCCCGGCTACACGGCCCAGGCCTCCGTCCACTACCTGCGCGACGAGGCGACCTTCAAGTTCGACAAGAACGGCTTCCTGGCCCGGCCGGACCCCGTGGGCTCGGCCCTGCCGCACCAGGTCGACGCCGTCTACCTGGGGCTCGCCGGCTCCGGGCACGCGGGGTGGATCAACGTCGAGGACGCCTTCTACTACGTCACCGGCCGCGACAGCCTGAACCCCATCGCCGGCCCCGCCCGCCTGGGGAGGAACGAGCGGGACCGGGTGGACGTCCAGGCCTTCATGGGCGCCCTCGAGCTGTCCGTCGACCGCGACTGGTACCGCCCGAAGCTGGCGTACTTCTACGCCTCCGGCGACGGCGATCCCCTCGACCGCAAGGCGCGGGGGTTCGACTCGATCTTCGACAACCCCGCCTTCGCCGGCGGCGGCTTCAGCTTCTGGAACCGCATGGGAATCCGCCTGGCGGGCACCGGGGTCACCCTCAACAGTCGCGGCAGCCTGCTGCCCGACCTGCGGAGCAGCAAGGAGGAAGGGCAGCCCAACTTCGTCAACCCGGGGCTCCGTCTGGCGAGTGCCGGCCTGGATCTCGACCTCACGCCGAAGCTCAGGGCGGTGCTGACGGCGAACTATCTGCGCTTCGACCGCACCGAGACCCTGGAGCTCGTCCTCTTCCAGCCGCGCATCCACCCGGAGATCGGCTGGGACCTGTCGGCGGGGGTCCGCTGGCGCCCCTACCTCAACCAGAACGTGGTGGTGGTGGGCGGCATCGCCGCGCTCCTGCCCGGCAAGGGATTCACCGACATCTACGAGCGAGACTCGCCGCTCTTCGCCGCTTTCACGGACCTGGTCCTGACGTACTGAGGAGGATCGCCCAATGCCCTCATTCTCCCGCGCCGGCATCGCCCGCGCCGGCATCGCCCTCGCCGGCATCGTGGCGATCGGCGTCGCCCTCGCCGCCGCCCAGCCCCCGGGCTCGCCGGCGGCGGCCGGGCTGCAGCGCCAGCGGACGGCCCAGGCGAAGGCGGACGGCCTCTCCCAGGGTTGCCTCACCTGCCACGCCGGCATCGAGCCGATCCATCCCACGCGGACGGTGCGGATCGGCTGCGTGGAGTGCCACGGCGGCACCGCAGCCGTGGCGAGGCCCGAGGGCGCCGTCCCCGGCGCGGCGCCCTACGAGGAGGCGAAGCGGCAGGCCCACGTCCTGCCCCTCCATCCAGACCGCTGGCCCTCCTCGGCCAACCCGGAGCGCACCTACACGCTGCTGCTCCAGGAATCGCCCGAGTTCGTCCGCTTCATCAACCCCGGCGACCTGCGGGTGGCCCAGGAGACCTGTGGCCCCTGCCACCAGGAGCAGGTCAACCGCGTGCTCAAGAGCCCGATGACCACCTCGTCGATCTTCTGGGGCGCGGCGGGCTACGCCAACGGCGTCCTGGGGCAGAAGGCCACCTTCCTGGGCGAGAGCTATGACGCCGCGGGCCGCTCCGCCAAGGTCCAGCCCACGGCGCCGCTCACCCCGGAGGAGCTCGCCCACGGCGCCCTGCCCCTGCTCTTCCCCCTGCCCCGCTGGGAGATCATCCAGCCGGGAGAATACTTCCGGGCCTTCGAGCGCGGGGGCATCCTGCAGCCGTCGTCGTTCCCGGACATCGGCAATCCCAATCCGCTCGACGAGCCGGGCCGGCCCGACATCCGCCTGTCCAACCGCGGCCCGGGCACCGGCCTGCGCATCAGCCCGGCGCTGATCAACCTCCACAAGACGCGGCTCAACGATCCCCACCTGTCGTTCCTGGGGACCAACGACCATCCAGGGGATTTCCGCTCCAGCGGCTGCACGGGCTGCCACGTGGTCTACGCCAACGACCGCGATCCGGCCAACTCCGGCTCCTGGGGCGCCTTCGGCAACCTGGGCAGGAGCGCCACGGCCGACGCCGCCATCCCGAAGAACGAGGCGGGCCACCCCATCCGCCACAGCTTCACCCGGGCGGTACCCACCAGCCAGTGCATGTCCTGCCACATGCACCAGCCGAACTCGTTCGTCAACACCTACCTCGGCTACACCATGTGGGACTACGAGACGGACGGCGAGGCGCTGTGGCCCAAGCAGCAGCGCTACCCCACCGAGGCCGAGCGGCGGGCGAGCCTCGACCGCAACCCCGAAGGGGCGGCCGTGCGCGGCCTGTGGACCGAGCCCGAGTTCCTGGCCAGGGTCTCGGAGCTCAACCCCACTCTCAAGCACACCCAGCTCGCCGACTACCACGGCCATGGTTGGGTCTTCCGCGCCGTCTACAAGCAGGACCGGCAGGGCCGTCTGCTCGACGCCGAGGACCGGATCGTCCCCTTTGACGACCCCGACCGGTTCAGGAAGGCGGTCCACCTCAAGGACATCCACCTGGAGAAGGGGATGCACTGCTCGGATTGCCACTTCTCCCAGGATGCCCACGGCGACGGGCTGATCCACGGCGAGTACGGCGACGCCCTGGAGATCGGCTGCGAGGATTGTCACGGCACCGTCCGCACCCGGGCCACCCTGCGCACCTCGGGACCCGCGGCGCCGCCGGGAGGCACCGACCTGACGCTCGGCACCACGCCCTCCGGCCGGCGGCGGTTCGTCTGGCGCGACGGCCGGCTCTGGCAGCGCTCGATGCTCGATCCCGATCGCGAGTGGGAGGTGGTGCAGGTCAAGGACTCCATCACTCCGGGCAACCCCCACTACAGCGAGCGGTCGCGCCTCGCCAAGACCCTGCAGAAGGACGGCTCGACGTGGGGCTACGTGCCGGGCGACGAGGCCTCCCTCGCCCACGCCGACTCGCGGATGACCTGCTACACCTGCCACTCCTCCTGGGCCACGGCCTGCTCCGGCTGCCATCTCCCTCAGGAGGCGAACCAGAAGTCCGAGATCCACCACTTCGAGGGCGGGGAGACCCGCAACTACGCCTCCTACAACCCGCAGGTGATCCGCACCGACGCCTACATGCTGGGCATCAACGGCAAGGTGAAGGGGAACCGCATCGCGCCGGTCCGCTCCTCCTCGGCCCTGATCCTCTCCTCGACCAACGCCAGCCGCGAGCGGTTCTACGTCCAGCAGCCGCCGATCTCCGCGCCGGGCTTCAGCAGCCAGGCCTTCAACCCCCACGTGCCGCACACCGTGCGGGCCCGCGAGACCAAGGCCTGCACCGACTGCCACGTCTCGGCGGCGGGGGACAACAACGCCTGGCTGGCCCAGCTCCTCACCCAGGGGACGAACTTCGTCAACTTCATCGGCCACTTCGCCTGGGTGGGAGAGGGGCGCTCGGGGATGGAGGCGGTGGCGGTCACCGAGTGGGAGGAGCCGCAGGCGGTGATCGGCAGCTATCTCCACCGCTTGGCCTATCCGGACTTCTGGCGCGCCCACCAGGAGCGCAAGCTCGAGCTTCCCGAGGCCTATCACCATCACGCCGGCGGCGAGGTGCGCAATCTCCAGCTCCGGGGCGAGTACCTGTTCACCGCCCAGGGCCGCGGCGGCTTCGAGGTCTACGACGTGGCCAACGTGGACAACAAGGACGCCTCGGAGCGCGTGGTCACGGCTCCGGTCTCCCCGCTGGGCCAGCGGACGTACGTGCGCACCCGCGACGCCACGGGCGTGGCGCTGCCCACCACCATGCCGGTGGCGCGGCGGAGGGGCGATCCCGCCAACCTCGAGCAGCCGCTGCACCCGATCTACGACTACGCCTTCGTCTCCGATCGCGAGGAGGGGCTGATCCTGGTGGACGTGACGACGCTGACGGACGGCGATCCGGCGAACAACTTCCTCAAGCGCGCCCTCACCTTCAATCCGGGTGGCGCCCTGACCGGCGCCGAGGGGCTGACGGTCGCCGGCGACTGGGTCTACGTCGTCACCCGGGACGAGCTGGTGGTGATCGACGCCGCGAAGCCCCTGGAGCCCCGGATCGCCGCCCGCCTGAAGGGCTTCCGGCAGCCGGCGGCGGTGGCCGTCCAGTTCCGCTACGCCTTCGTGGCGGACCGCGACGGTCTGGCGGTGGTGGACGTGACCGATCCCGCCGCGCCCCGTCTGGCCGGCCGGGCCGGGGGTTTCGCCGGCCGCAGCATCTACGTGGCCCGCACCTGGGCCTACGTGGCGGCCGGAGAGAAGGGGATCGCTCTGGTGGACGTCGAGCGCCCGGAGGCGCCGCGGCTCGACCGCCTGTGGGACGCCGGCGGACGGCTCCGCGACACCCGGGACGTCAAGGTGGGCTCCACCAACGCCAGCCTCTTCGCCTACGTGGCCGACGGCGGCGGCGGCCTGGCCGTCGTCCAGCTCACCTCGCCGGAGACCGTCCCGGGCTACCTCGGCTTCTCCCCCCGGCCCGAGCCGCGCCTCATCGCCACCCGCCGCACCCGGGGGCCGGCCGTGGCCCTGTCCAAGGGGCTGGACCGCGACCGCGCGGCGGACGAGAGCGGCAACCAGGTCAGCGTCTTCAACCGCCTCGGCGCGCGCCCGTTCAACGGCGACGAGATGAGCCGGCTCTACATGCGCGGCGGGCGGCTCTACACCGTCCGCGACGAGCCGCCCGGGCCCGCCGCCCCCGGCCCGCGGGCCCGGAAAGCTTCCAACTCTGTGGAGAGACGACCATGAATCGGAGACGACGAGACCTTCTCCGGGCCGCGGCCTGCGCCCTGGCGGCTCTCGCGGCAGGCCCGGCCGGGAGCCAGACGCCGGCCGCCCTGCCGCCTGCAACGGTCGCGCCGGCGCCCACGGCCGGCCTCTACTTCGGCGCCCCCTCCTGCGCCTCGAGCAACTGCCACGGCAGCACCCGGCCGCGGCGGGTCTTCGACGTCCTCCAGAACGAGCACTACACCTGGTACAAGGGGGGGGACGCCCACTACGACAAGGCCTACCGGGTGCTGTTCGATCCGCGCTCGGAGGTCATCGCCCGCAACCTCCACCTCGCCGGGCCCGCCGCCGAGACCCAGCTCTGCCTCGGCTGTCACGCCTTCGTGGTGCCGAAGGAGAAGCAGGCGAAACGGCTGGAGATCGAGGACGGCATCTCCTGCGAGGCGTGCCATGGGCCGGCCAGCGGCTGGATCGAGGGGCACGCCGCCGCGGACTGGACCCACCAGCAGTCGGTGGCGGCGGGGATGACCGACCTGCGGAGCCTCGACGTCCGCTCCCGGCTCTGCCTCTCCTGCCACCTGGGCGCCGCCGACAAGGGCGTGGACCACGACCTGATCGCCGCCGGCCATCCCGTTCTCGTCTTCGAGCTCGACAACTACTCCGAGAGCATGCCCGCCCACTGGATGCCGTTCCGGGACAAGAAGAACAAGGAGGGGCTGCGCGACACCCACGGCGTCCGCGCCTGGGCGGTGGGACAGGCGGCGGCGTTCCGCGACGGGCTTGACCAGCTCGCCCGCCGCGCCCGCTCGCAACGCTGGCCCGAGTTCTCCGAGCTGAGCTGCGACGCCTGCCACCACTCCCTCGCCGAGCAGCGCTGGAAGACGATCCGCACCTCCGACCGGCCCGGCCTGCCGCGCTGGAGCCCGGCCCGCTGGACCGTGCTCCGGCACCTGGTGGCGGCCGTCACGCCCGACGCCCGGCCGGGGCTCGACGCCGACGTCACCCGGCTCTCGCAGCAGGCCGCGCGCCTCGGCACGCCCCCCGCCGAGGTGGCGGCGACGGCCGAGCGGCTGAGCCGCTCCCTCACCGGCGTCATCCCCCGCCTGGATGCGGCCGCCTGGGACGAGCCCCAGGTCAAGCGCCTCCTGCTGGCCATCGCCGACGACGACTCCCCCGCCACCGCCGACAGCGCCGCGGCCCAGCAGGCCTTCCTGGCCCTGCAGAGCCTGGTGGCCCAGGTCCAGACGGCCGACCCGCGGCGGGTCCGCGCCGGCCTCTCCGGCACCCTGGAGAGCATGGGAACCGACTTCGAGAACCCGTACGCCTGGAACCCGGCCCGTTTCCGGGACCAGCTCGCCCAGGTCAAACGTCAGGTGGAGGGATTGCCATGAGACGCCGACCGGTCCGACCCGTCCGACCCACTCTCCTCCTCTTGGCGGCTCTCCTGGCGGCGCCCTTCGCGCTTGCCCCGGCGGCCGCCGCCGAGCGGAGCACCGCCGTGTCCGAGGTGGCCTTCGCCTATGGCGTCCGGGCCTACAACCACGGAGACTTCGGCGAAGCCGTCCGCCTCTTCCAGGAGGCCGTCGCGGCCGACCCGGACAACCGCGAGGCTCGCGACTGGCTCGCCGCCGCCCAGCGCCGGCAGAGCGCGCAGGCGGATCAGACCGTGGCAGCTCCCGGCTTCGGGGGTCTCCTGCCGCTACGTGATCAGCCGCGATTCGACCTGCGGGCCGGCGCCGCCTACGGCACTGACTCGAACCCGGCCGAGCTGCCGAAGGACGCCATCGCCTTGGGCAGCGGCATCGGCACCCTCCGCGGCGAGGTGAGCGACAGGGTGACCGATCTCGACCTGCGAGCCGGCGTCTATCCCTTCTATGGCAAGGGCGGCTGGAGCCTGGGGCTCACCGGTCAGGCCAAGGCCTCCCGCTTCCAAGACCTGGAGTTCCTGAACGAGCGGCAGTGGAGCGCCGCCGCCCAGCTCGCCTGGGGCTCCGACCCCCTGGGCTACCTCACCGGCCCCATGGGCTACACCCGCGTACCATTCGGCGCCAGCCGCGTCTCCTTCCTCCTCCAGGCGGGGCGGACCGATACCCGGTTGAACGGCAACGCCCTGGTGACCGCCGACGAGGCGGCTCTCGCCCTCGTTCTCCGGGAGGGGGTGGTCACCGCCACCCAGGTCGAGCTGGACGGCCAGAGGCGGGACTATCTCGACGGCCTGCGCAAGGCCGATTACCGGTCGGTGAGAGCGAGCCAGCTCTTCTTCCTGGGCCAGCGCAACCGTTATCTGCGGCTCGGGGTTCTCCACGGGAAGGAGACCGGCGGTCTGGAGGGCGATACGACCTCCGACGAGGGGACGGCCGAGCTGGCGCTTCCCCTGGGAGACCGGTGGACTCTTCAACTCGCCGCCTCCCGCGCCCGGGACAAGATCGATCGGCCGGCGACGAGCTTCGCCGACACCACGACCCGCGCCGCGGGGACCCTCGCCTGGCAGGCGGTCGGCCATCTCTACGTCACCGGCCGGGGGAGCTGGGCGCAGCGGGACTCGGGCTTCACACCGGCGAGCGCGAGCGCCCTCGACTTCCGCGACTACAGCCGGACCACCGTCTCCCTGGGCCTCGAATGGCTCTGGTAAGGAGGGATGACCGATGACGACTCGACTCTCAGCCTCCCTGCTGACCCTCTTCCTGGCCGCCACTCCCGTCCTCGCCGCCGACGTGGGGGAGGTGGTGCTGGCGCGCAACGTCGTGCGCGGCACGCCTCCGAACGGGGTGGCGAAGGCCCTCGCCGCGGGCGACGGCCTCGGCCTCGGCCTGCGCGTCGAGACCGGCGTCGACTCCACCGCCCGGATGACCTTCGACCCCAGCGGCTCCCTCACTCTGGGAGCACGGGCGAAGGTGACCCTCGACGCCGCCCTCGTGGACCAAGTGACCGGCCGCTCCGAGTCCGCCCTGTCCGTGCTGGCCGGCGCCGTCCGTCTGGCCCTCGGCAAGCTCTTTCACGGCGACGTCTCGATCGACACCCCGACGGCCGTGGTGGGGGTCAAGGGGACCGACCTGCGGGTGGAGGTGGACGAGGCGACCGGCGCCACGGTGGTCACCGTGACCGAGGGGGTGGTGACGGTGCGCTCCAAGGCCGGCGGCCAAGTGACCGTGCGGGCGGGCCAGCGGACACTGGTGGTCGCGGGACGGGCCCCCGACCTGCCGAGCCCCCTGGATCCGGGCTCCGGCGCCCTCTCCGCCTCAGCCGGAGGGCCGGCCTTCACGCCGCCTCAGGCGGCCTTCCCCGAAACGCCGCTGGCCGGGTTGGGCGGCCAGATCGTCGTCCGACCGGCCCGGCCGAACGGATGAGGGCTTGAGGACCGCTCTCCGCCTCGCCCTCGTCGCGGCCCTGACCGCCGCTCTGACCAACGTCGGCGGCTGGGTCCGGCCCCTGGAGGAGCTCGCCACCGACCTGATGATGCGGGCGCGCGGCGCCCGGCCTCCCGATCCGCGGATCGTCGTCTGCGCCGTGGATGGCGACAGCGTCCACAAGCTCGGCCGCTGGCCCTGGCGCCGCACCCGTGTCGCGGAGCTGATCGACCGCCTGCGGGCGGACGGCGCCAAGGTCATCGCCCTGGACATCGTCTTCTCCGACCCCTCTCCCCACGACGCCGATTACGACCTCTCCGCGGATGACCGCGTCCTCGCCGCGTCGCTCGCGAAGGCGGGCAACGTCGTCCTCGGATATTTCTTCCGCCGCGAGCGCGTCGCCGTCAACGCGGAGACCCTGGAAAGGGAGGTCTACAATCAGGTCTTGCTGCGGCGACCGCTGCCCGTTCCGGTCCGGCCGGGGGTCGAGGCGAACCTCCCCCTGTTCGCGATGGCGGCGATCGATCAGGGCTTCTTCAGCCACGAGCGGGAGAGCGGCGTGCTGCGCCACTACGCTCTGGCGACCCGCTACGGCGAGGGCTACTACCCCCCACTGGCCCTGCGGGCCACCGAGCTCTTTCTCGGCGGCGAGGGCCTGGCCCTGGCATCCCGGTCCGGCCTGGTGGAGGTCAGGCTGGGTGACCGCAGAGTCCTGGCCGACGAGCGGGGAGGGCTCTGGGTGAATTACTGCGGCCCCGCCAGGACCTTCCCCACCGTCCCCGCTTGGAAGGTCCTGGCGGGACAGACGGATCCCGGCGCCTTCCGGGATCGGCTGGTCTTCGTCGGGCTCACCGAGACCGGCGTGGGCGACGTCCAGTCGACCCCCTTCGGCTCCGAGATCCCCGGCGTCGAGGTCCACGCCAACGTCGCGGACAATCTCCTGAAGGGGCGCTACATCCAGGATTCCGCGCTCCTGGCCGGCGTCTCCCTGCTCGCCGCGGCGCTCCTTGCCCTGGCCGTGGCGCTCTTCGTGCTGCGCACCGCCCGCCATCGTGTGGGCGCGACGGCGGCGGCCGTCCTGGTGCTCGGGTGGCCCCTAGCGGCCTACGCGGCGTTCATCGCCCGGGGCTGGCACCTCCAGGCCGTCTCCCCGCTGCTCGCCGGTGTGCTCTCCCTGGTTCTCTCCCTGCGGGTCCGCATCGCCGCCGAGGAGGAGCGGGCGCGGCGCATCCGCCAGACCTTCGAGCACTACGTCTCCGGCGGGGTGGTGGAGGAGATGCTGCGCCACCCCGAGCGGGTGAAGCTGGGCGGCGAGCGGCGGGAGATGACCGTCCTGTTCTCCGACATCCGCGGCTTCACCTCCATCTCCGAGACGCTCGACTCGGAGGCCCTGGTGCGGCTGCTCAACGAGTTCTTCACCCCCATGACCCGCCTCGTGCTGGAGAACGGCGGCACCCTCGACAAATACATGGGCGATGCCCTCATGGCCTTCTTCGGCGCTCCCCTGGCCCACCCGGACCACGCCGTGCGGGCCTGCCGCACCGCCCTCGCCATGCGGGAGGACCTCGTCCGCCTGAACGAGGGGTGGCACCGGGACGGCACGCTGCCGCCGCACCTCACCCTGGGGATCGGCATCGGCCTCAACAGCGGCGAGATGTCGGTGGGCAACGTCGGCTCCGAGGCCGTCTTCGGCTACACCGTCATCGGCGACAACGTGAACCTGGGCTCCCGCATCGAGGGGCTCAACAAGGACTACGGCAGCCAGATCCTGGTCTCCGAATTCACCGCGCGGGCGGCGGCGGACGGCTTCCTCTTCCGCGAGCTGGACTGGGTGCGGGTGAAGGGCAAGCAGCAGCCGGTGGGCATCCACGAGTTGCTGGACGCCGTGCCCGCGCCGGCGGCGCAGACCGAGCGCGCCGCCCTCTATGGCCGCGGGCTCGCCGCCTACCGCGCCCGGGACTTCGCCGGCGCCGGGGCGATCTTCGCGGACCTCGCCGAGCGTCTCGGCGACGGTCCCGGAAAGACTTTCCGGGACCGCTGCCGCCACTACCTGGAAGACCCGCCGCCCGCGGACTGGGATGGGGTGGAGGTGCGGAAGACGAAGTAGGGCTACCCCACTGCCGTGGGGACGCCGGCGAACGGCTGGCCCTCGATCTCGGCGAGGAGGCTCTCGAGATCTCCGTCCTGCTCCTCGAGCACGGCCTGGCCCAGCGCGGCGGTGAACTCGGTGAGGGTGGGAGCGTTGAAGATCGTCTGGATCGGCAGGTCGATGCCCAGCGCGGCCTGGAGGCGGGCGAGGACCTTGGTCGCCAGCAGCGAATGACCGCCGAGGCTCCAGAAGTTGTCGTGCAGGCCCACGCGCCCGACGCTCAGCACCTCGGCCCAGATCGCCGCCACCTCCCGCTCGAGGTCCGTCCGCGGCTCCGCGAAGGCCTCCTCGAGGTCGGGCCGCGAGCCTTCGGGGGCGGGCAGGCGCCGCCGGTCGAGCTTGCCGTTGGGGCTCAGGGGGAGCTCGTGGAGCTCGACGAAGACCGACGGCACCATGTACTCGGGCAGCCGCTCCTGGAGCGCCCGCCGGAGCGCGGCGGCCGCGATCCCCCCGCCGCGGCCCACCAGGTAGGCTACCAGCCGCCGGTCGCCCGGCCCGTACTCGCGGGCCGCCACCGCCGCCGCCGCCACCGCCGGCTGGGCCAGCAGCGCGCTCTCCACCTCCCCGATCTCGACGCGGAAGCCGCGGATCTTCACCTGGTGGTCGATGCGGCCGAGGAAGTCCAGGGAGCCGTCCGGCCGCCGCCGCGCCAGGTCGCCGGTGCGGTAGAGGCGCGCCCCGGGCTCGCCGCCGAACGGATCGGGGACGAAGCGCTCCGCCGTCAGCCCGGGCCGGCCGAGATAGCCGCGGGCCAGGCCGCCGCCGCCGAGCAGGAGCTCGCCGGGCACGCCCACCGGCACGGGGCGGAGCCGGGTGTCGACGACGTGGGCCTGCGTGCGGTCGAGCGGCCGGCCGATCGACGGCGGCAGCGCCGAGGTCCGCTCGATCACGGCGACGGTCGAAAAGGTGGTGTCCTCCGATGGGCCATAGAGGTTGAGCACCCGCTCGATCCCCGGCCGCCCGTAGGCGCGGTCGGCGAGCGCCCGCGGCACCGGCTCGCCGCCCAGGTTGACCGTGACCACCGAGGGAGGCAGGGCGTCCATCGCCAGCAGCTCGGCGAGCGCCGAGGGGACGGTGTCGACCAGGGTTACCTCGCCGCGCGCCGGCAGCCGGGGCAGCGCCAGGGCGTTGTCGGCCAGGATCACCGTGCCCCCCCAGGCCAAGGTGGCGAAGATCTCGAACACCGACATGTCGAAAGTGATCGAGGTCGAGGCGAGCACACCGGCGAGCTCGGCAGGGGTGAACGCCCGCCGCGACCAGTGGGTGAGCAGCGTGGCGCTGCGGTGCTCGATGGCCACCGCCTTCGGCCGGCCCGTCGAGCCTGAGGTGTAGATCAGGTAGGCGAGGTTGCCGGCGACCACGAGTCGCGCAAGCCGGGGTGTCCGCGATGTGGCGGCGTCGGCTTGGCGGTCGTCATCCCTGTCGAGCACCACCACCGTCGCGCCGTGGGCCGGCAGCCGGCCGAGGACCGCCGCGTGGGCGAGGACCACCCGGCAGCCGCTGTCCTCCAGCATGAAGGCCAGGCGCTCGGCGGGATAGTTGGGGTCGAGCGGCACGTAGAAGCCGCCGGCCTTCAGCGTCGCCAGCATCGCCGCCACGAGGTCGGCCGTGCGCGAGAGGCAGAGACCGACGGCGGTCTCCGGCCCCACGCCGAGGGCTTCCAGGCGGCGCGCCAGCGCCTCGGCCCGGCGCTCCAGCTCGGCGTAGGTGAGCCGCCGCTCGTCCGCGATCAGGGCGATCGCCTCCGGCGTGCGCGCCGCCTGCGCCTCGAACAAGCCGTGGAGGAGATCGCCCCGCGGGTGCTCGACCGCCGTCTCCCCGTGCCAGGCCGCGATCTGCCGGCGCTCCTCCACCGTCATCAGCGGCAGGTCCGAGATCCGCACCTCGGGATCGGCGGCGATCCCCGCCAGGAGCACCGAAAGGTGGCCCAGCATCCGCCGCACCGTCTCGCCGTCGAACAGGTCGGTGCTGTACTCGGCCGCGCCCTCAATCTCATGGCCCGCGCGCGCCAGGTCCAGCGTGAGATCGAACTTGGACGTCCGGTGCGCGAGCGGCACGCCCTCAGCGGCGATGCCGGGGCCGAGGTCCAGCTCGGGCAGCTCGGCCTCCTGGAGCGAGAAGGCCACCTGGAAGACCGGCGTCCGGGAGAGGTCGCGTTCGGGCGCCAGCTCCTCGACCAGTCGCTCGAAGAAGACGTCCTGGTGGGCGTACGCCGCCAGCGCGGTCTCGCGCACCCGGCCCAGCAGCTCGGGGAAGGTGGGATCGCCCGCGAGATCGGCCCGCAGCACCAGGGTGTTGACGAAGAAGCCGATCAGCCCCTCGCTCTCCGAGCGGTTGCGGCCGGAGATGGGCGTGCCGACCGCGAAGTCCTCTTGGCCGGAGTGCCGGTGGAGGAGGGTCTGGAAGGCCGCGAGGAGGGTCATGAAGAGGGTGGCGCCGCGCCGCCGGCCCAGCCGCTCCAGCTCCCCGGCGAGGGCACTGGACAGGGGGGCCGGCGTGGCGGCGCCGCGGAAGGTCTGTACCCGTGGCCGCGGGCGGTCCCAGGGCAGCTCGAGCTGGGGGACTCCGGCGAGCTGCCCGCGCCAGTAGGCGAGCTGCGCGTCGAGCACCCCGCTGGCGAGCCATTGCCGCTGCCAGAGGGCGAAGTCCGCGTACTGCACGGGCAGCTCCGGCAACGGCGCGGGCTCCCCGGCCGCGAGCGCGTTGCAGAGCGCCGACAGCTCGCGCACCAGCACGCCGACCGACCACCCGTCGGAGACGATGTGGTGCATGTCGAGGAGGAGCTGGTGGTCCTCGCCGCCGAGGGCGACCAGGGTTGCGCGCAGGAGCGGCCCCGCGGCCAGATCGAAGGGCCTGCGGATTCCGGCGGTCAGCCGCGCCGTCTCCCCCTCGCGTGCCGCGGCCGGCAGAGCCCCCAGATCCACCACCGGCAGGAGGCCCGGCACGCGGCCGGGCGTGAACGGGAGCACCACCTGCACCGGCTCGCCGTCGATCCGGGGGAAGACGGTGCGCAGGATCTCGTGGCGGCGGACGATCTCCTCCAGGGCCGCGGCCAGAGCCTCCGGGCGGAGCGGACCCCGGATGCGGAGCGCGCCCGGCATGTTGTAGACCGTCGAGCCGCGCTCGAAGCGGTCGAGCACCCAGAGGCGCAACTGGGCGAAGGAGAGCGGCAGCGCGCCCTCCCGCGGTTGCGGCACGAGCGGCGGCGCTCCCTCCCCGCCGCGCAGCCCGGCGATCCGGCGGCAGAGGCCGGCGAGCGTCGGCTCCTCGAACAGGGCGCGCAGGGGCAGCTCGACGCCCAACGCGTCGCGCAGCCGGGAGACCACGCGGGTGGCGAGGAGCGAGTGGCCGCCCAGGTCCCAGAAGGTGTCGTGGAGCCCCACCCGGTCGACGCCGAGGATCTCCGCCCAGATCGCCGCCAGCCGGCGCTCCAGCTCCGTGCGCGGCGGCGCGTAGACCCGGTCGAGGCCGGTGGTCCGGGCGTCCGGGGCCGGCAGCGCGCGCCGGTCCACCTTGCCGTTGGCGGTCCGCGGCAGCTCGTCGAGCACTACGAAGACCGACGGGATCATGTACTCCGGCAGCCGGCTCTGGAGGTGAAGCCGCAGGTCTGCGACCCTGGGGCGCTCCCCGGCCATGTCCCCCATCGACGCCGCCACCCAGGCGACCAGACGGCGGTCGCCCGGCCGGTCCTCGCGGGCCAGGACCACCGCGCCGGCGACGCCGGGATGGGTGGTGAGCGCCGCCTCCACCTCGCCGGGCTCGATGCGGTAGCCGCGCACCTTGACCTGGAAGTCGGCGCGGCCCAGCAGCTCGATCTCGCCGTCCGGCCGGCGGCGGGCGAGGTCGCCCGTCCGGAACAGGCGCGACCCCGGCGGGTCTCCGGGGATGGCGAACGGATCGGGGACGAACGCCCGCGCGGTCAGGTCCGGCCGGCCGAGGTAGCCGCGCGCCAGGCTGGGACCGCCGAGCCACAACTCGCCGGGCACGCCGGCCGGGACCAGCTCCCCGCGGGAGTCGAAGACGTATGCCCGGGCGCCGTCGACGGGCCGGCCCACGGAGACCGGGGCCCCCTCGCGCGGAGCCGCGGCCACGGCGGGGCCGGACACGGTCGAGGTGACCGTCGTCTCCGTGAGGCCGTAGGCGTTCGCCCACGCGACGGCGGTTCCCTGGCGCGCGGTCAGCCGTCGCCACGCCGCGAGCTTTTCCGGCTCCACCTTGTCGCTGCCCACCACGACCAGCCGCAGAGAGGGCGGCAGCCGCCGGTTCCCGGCCACGAGCGCCGAGACCCATTCGTGCCAGTAGGGGCTCGGCAGGTTGAGCACGGTGAGGCCCTCCCGCTCGATGCGATCGAGGAGCGCCTCGGCCGGAAGCTCCCGCGGATCGGGCACCAGGACCACCGCGGCCCCGGCGGCCAGGGTCGGGAAGATCTCCTCCGCCGCCACGTCGAAGCTCAGGGAGGCGAACTGGAGCACCCGGTCGCCCGGAGCGAGGCCGTAGAGGCGGCCCATGGCGGCGGCGTGATGGGTCAGGGCGGCGCGCGAGACGCCGACCCCCTTGGGCCGGCCGGTCGAGCCCGAGGTGTAGAGGACGTAGGCGAGGCTGGCGGGGTCGGGATCGGGGATCTCCCATTCCTCCTCCACCGTCTCCTCCATCTCCAGTCCGTCGATGAGGACCCGCGGCAAGGCGTCCGCTAGACCTGCCAGATCGGGCAGCAGCGACCCGCGGGTGACCAGCACCGCCGCTCCGGCGTCCCGCAGCATCCAGGCCAGCCGCTCCCGCGGCAGCGAGAGATCGAGCGGCAGGTAGGCGCCGCCGGCGCGGAGGATGCCGAGCAGGGCCGCCACCATCTCGGGCGAGCGGTCCAGGCAGAGGCCGACGACCACCTCCGGGCCGACGCCGATGCCCTGGAGCCGGCGGGCCAGAGCCGCCGAGCGGGCGGCGAGCTCGCCGTGGCTCCAGGGCCGGCCGCCGCCGAGCACGGCCGGAGCCCCGGCCGGCTGCCCGTCCAGCAGCCGCAGGGCGTCCGCCCCGAACAGCGCCGGCCCGGTGTCGTTCCACTCGGCGAAGAGCTGCCGCCGCTCGGCCACGGAGAGAAAGGAGACCTCCCACACCGCCTGCTCCGGGGAGTCCGCGAGGGCGGCGAGCAGGTTGTGGTAATGCCCGGCCATCCGCTCCGCGGTAGCGGCGTCGAACAGGTCGGCGCTGTACTCGAGGCGCGCCAGCAGGCCGCCGGCCGCCGGCACCAGGGCGAGGTCGAGGTCGAACTGCGCCCGGCCGCTCCGGCCGGAAGCGAGCGGCGCCAGCGTCAGGCCCGGCAGCTCGAGGGTGGCGAACGGCACGTTCTGCAGCGCGAAGGTGACCTGGAAGACCGGCGAGCGGCCGAGATCGCGCTCCGGGTGCAGCTCCTCGACCAGCCGCTCGAAGGGGAGATCCTGGTGGGCGTAGGCCCCCAGGGCCGACTCCCGCACCTGCCGGACCAGGTCCGGGAAGCGGGGGCTGCCGCCCAGGGCGCCGAGGTCCACCCGCAGCACCAGGGTGTTGGCGAAGAAGCCGATGAGGTCCTCGAGCTCGCTGCGGCCGCGGTTGGCGATGGGCGTGCCGACCGCCACGTCCTCCTCGCCGGAGATCCGCGCCAGCAGGACCGCCCAGGCGCCGAGCAGGACCATGAACGGGGTGGCACCCAGGCGCCGGGACAACGCCTCCAAACGGCCGATCAGGCCGGCGCCGAGGTCGCGGACGACCAAGCCGCCGCGGTGGCTCTCGAAGGCCGGCCTGGAGCGGTCCGCCGGGAGGTCGAGGACCGGCGGCGCACCCGCCAGGTGCCCGCTCCACCAGGCGAGCTGGGCCCCCAGCGCCTCGCCCCGCAACCATTCCCGCTGCCAGAGGGCGAAATCGGCGTACTGGACGGGCAGCTCGGGCAGCGGCGACGGCCGGCCGGCGAGCAGGGCCGGGTAGAGCGCGGAGAGCTCGCGCACCAGCACGCCGAGCGACCAGCCGTCGGAGACCGTATGGTGCATGGCCGCCAGCAGCGCGTGCCGCCGCTCGCCGAGGCGCACGAGCGTGAAGCGCAGGAGCGGCCCGCAGGCGAGGTCGAACGGGCGCCTCCCGTCCGCGGCGGCGAGCCGCGCCGCCTCCGGCTCCCGCCGCTCCTCTGGCAGCCCCGAGAGATCGGTCCGGGGTAGGGAGAACGGCGCCGGCGGGGTCACGACGGCGTACGGCTCGCCGTCGGCGGCGGCGAAGGTGGTGCGTAGCGACTCGTGGCGGCGGACGATCTCGGTCAGGCTGCAGGCGAGCGCCGCGCCGTCGAGATCGCCGTCGAGCAGGACGCCGCCCGCCAGGTTGTAGGCGGAGCCGCCGGGCTCGAGCTGGTCGAGGAACCAGAGCCGCCGCTGGGCGAAGGAGAGGGGGAGACGGCGGCCGTCGCGCGGCAGCGGGACGATCGCCGGCGGCGGTTGCGATCCGGCATCGCGCCGGGCCCGCTCGACCGTGGCGGCGAGCCCCTCCAGCGCCGGAGTCTCGAACAGGGCGCGCAGCGGCAGCTCGACGCCGAAGGCGTCGCGCACCCGCGAGACCAGGCGGGTGGCGAGCAGGGAGTGGCCGCCGAGCGCGAAGAAGTCGTCGTCAGGGCCGATCCGCTCGCGGCCCAGCAGCTCGGACCAGAGGCCGGCGAGCAGCTCCTCGACGGGCGAGAGCTCGCGGACGGCCCCGGCGCCTGCATCGACCGCCGGCGCTGGAGGTGGTAGCGCCCGGCGGTCGATCTTGCCGGTCCGGGTGAGCGGCAGCGCGGGCAGCGTCACGAACGCCGGGGGCACCATGTAGTCGGGGAGACACCGGGCCAGGAAGACGTGGAGGTCGCGCGGCGCCGGCGCCGGCGCCGCCACCAGGTAGGCGGCCAGGCGCCGGTCGCCCGGACGGTCCTCTCGCACCACGACCACGCACTCCCTCACGCCGGGGAAGCGCGTCAAGGCCGCCTCGACCTCCCCCAGCTCGATGCGGAAGCCGCGCACCTTGACCTGGAAGTCCGCCCGGCCGGCGAACTCGACCGTGCCGTCCGGCAGGTAGCGGCCGAGATCGCCGGTCCGGTAGACGCGGTCCGAGGGGTTGGCCACACGGGCGAAGGGATTGGGAAGGAACCGCTCCGCCGTCAGCGCCGGATCGCCCAGGTATCCCAGGGCCAGGTGGTGGCTGCGGAGGTGGATCTCCCCGGCCTCGCCGACGCCGGCCAGCCGGCCGGCCCGGTTGAGCACGAGGAGCTGGACGTCCTCCACGCCACGGCCGAGCGGCAGCGCCTCGTGGCCGAGGTCCGCCCAGGCGGCGGTCTCCGGCCGCGGGATCTCGAAGAAGGAGATCGAGCGCTGGGTCTCGGTCGAGCCGTAGAAGTTGACGCAGGCGAGGGCCGGCGCCAGCCGCTGCAACCGCTCGACGTCGGACTTCTTGAGCAGGTCGCCGACCACGAAGGCGTGGCGCAGCGACGGCATCTCCCGCTCGCCCTCCGGCAGCTCCCCGGTAGACAGCGTCACCAGCTCCATCATGGCCGGGGTCAGGTTGAGCGCGGTCACCCCCGCGCTCCGCACCCAGCCCGCGAGGTAGCCGGAAGCGCCGACGCGGTCCGGATCGGGCACGGCGAGCGTGGCGCCGAACCAGAGCGGGGTGAAGACGTCCCGCTGCAGCGGATCGTGGGAGAGCGCCGAGAGCATGCCGAAGCGGTCGGCCTCCGAGAAGCCGAACCGCTCGCCGAGCCACGGATAGAAATGGGACAGGGGGCCGTGCCGGCCGACGACGCCCTTGGGCCGGCCCGTCGAGCCGGAGGTGAAGGTGAGGCAGGCCGCGTCGTCCGGCCCGACGGGGACTTGCGGGTCGGCGGTGCCGAAGCCGGCGAGGAGATCCGCCCCGGCCGCCAGCTCGAGTCGGGTGTCGCAGCCGAGGCCGGGCAGCACCGACGCGACCTCCGGCGGCGCCAGCGGCGCGCCCTCGACGCCGAGCCAGGCCGCGGGCCGGCCGATCCGCAGGTACTCGAGCAGGCGCTCGGCCGGATAAGCCGGATCGAGGATCATGAACGCCGCTCCCGCCTTGAGCGTTCCCATCAGCGCCCGGACCAGCGACGGGCACCGGCGCGCCCAGATGGCCACCACGTCCCCCACGCCAACGCCTTCTGACCGCAGGAAGCGGGCGAGTTGGTTGGAGCGGGCTTCCAAGTCGGCGTAGCTCCAGATCTCTCCGGCCGGGCCGCAGACCGCCGGCCGGTCCGGGAACCGCGCCGCGCTCCGCGACAATCCCTGGTGCACCGCCCCTATCCATCCGTCCCCCAGCGGCAGGGAGGGATCGGGGAGGAACTGGGCGGCGGCGGCGGTCACCAGCGACAGGGCGCCGACCGGCTCGCCCGGAGCGGCGGCGACCGCCGCCAGCAGGCACTCGAGCTGGCGCGGCAGCTCCTCCATCCGCGACCGCGCGAAGAGGTCCGCGTTGTAGACGGTGTCAATCTCGATGCGGCCGTCCCGCTCCTCGACGTAGAGGGTGAGGTCGAACTTCGAGCCGGGCTGCGGCACCGCGACCGGCTCGATCCGCACCCCCTGCACCTCAAGCCGCGCTGCGGGGAGGTTCACCATGTTGAACAGCGCCTGGAAGAACGGGGAGTGGCTGAGCTGGCGCCCCGGGTGCAGCTCCTCCAGCAGCTTCTCGAACGGCACCTCCTGGTAGCGGTAGGCCCCCAGCACCCCCTCCTTCACACGCGCCAGGAGCTGGCGGAAATCCGGGTTCCCGGAGAGATCGGTGCGCAGCACCAGGGTGTTGAGGAAGAAGCCGATCAGCCCCTCGGTCTCCAGGCGGCGGCGGCCGGCGCTCGGCGAGCCGACCACGACGTCCTCCTGGTCCGCGAGACGGCCGAGGAGCGCCTTGAAGCCGGCGAGCAGGGTCATGAACAGCGACGCCCCCTCGCGGCGGGAGAGCTCGCGCAGGGCGAGCGTCAGCTCCGCCGGCAGGACGTGCCGCACGACGTCGCCACGGTGGGTCTGGACGACCGGCCGCACCCGGTCGGTGGGCAGCTCCAGCGCCGGCGGCGCGCCGGCGAGCCGCTCGCGCCAGTAACCGAGCTGCTCGTCGAGCGCCGGCCCCTGGAGCCAGGCGCGCTGCCAGAGGGCGAAGTCGGCGTACTGGATCGGCGGCTCCGCGAGCGGCGA
This sequence comes from Thermoanaerobaculia bacterium, assembly GCA_036402955.1. Classification (GTDB taxonomy): domain Bacteria; phylum Acidobacteriota; class Thermoanaerobaculia; order Multivoradales; family UBA5704; genus DATARR01. The sequence continues at coordinate 49,044 of DASWRX010000074.1, read as the reverse complement.
GGGCTCCCCCGCGGCGACCGCCGCGTAGAGGGCCGACAGCTCGTTGAAGAACAGCCCGGCCGACCAGCCGTCCGAGACGATGTGGTGCATGTCGAGGAGCAGCAGGTGCTCCTCCGCGGCGAGGCGCGCCAGGGCCAGCCGCAGGAGCGGTCCGCGCTCGAGGTCGAAGGGGGTCCTGGCCTCGGCCACCAGCAGGCGCCGCGCCTCCCCTTCCCGCGCCGCTTCGGGGAGCCCCGCGAGGTCGATCACCGGCAGGGAGACCGGCGCCGCGGGCGCGATCACCTGCACCGGCACGCCGTCCACGGCGGCGAAGGTGGTGCGCAGCGCCTCGTGACGGCGCGCGATCTCGCCCGCCGCCGCGGCCAGCACCGCGACGTCCATGCCACCGGTCAGCCGCACCGGGAACGGCATGTTGTAGGCCGAGCCGCCGGGCTCCAGGCGGTCTAGGAGCCAGAGGCGCTGCTGGGCGAAGGAGAGGGGCGGCGGCGCGCCGCCGGCGCGGCGGGGGATGCCACCTCCCGACTCCCCCGCCAGGCGGCTCGCGGCGGCGGCGAGGCCGGCCGGTGTCGGGTGCTCGAACAGGGCCTGGAGCGGCAGCTCGACGCCTATGGCGTCCTGGAGGCGGGCGAGCACCCGGGTGGCCACCAGCGAGTGGCCGCCCAGGTCCCAGAAGCTGTCGTGGGCGCTCACCCGGTCGACGTCCAGGACCTCGCGCCAGATCTCAGCCACCCGCGCTTCGAGCGGCGTCCGCGGCGCTACGAAACCCTCCCGCGGCGCGCCGGGCTCGGGATCGATCGCCGCCAGCGCCCGGCGGTCCACCTTGCCGTTGGGGGTCAGCGGCAGCGCCGACAGGACCGCGAACGCCGCCGGGATCATGGACTCGGGGAGCCTCACCCGCAGGGCCTCCCGCAACTCGGACGCCGAGGGCTCGCTCCCCGCCTCCGGCACCACGTAGGCGACCAGACGGCGGTCCCCGGGAGCGTCCTCGCGGACGAGCGCCACCGCCGCGGCCACGCCGGGCTGGCCGGCCAGCGCCGCCTCGATCTCGCCGAGCTCGATGCGGAAGCCGCGCACCTTGACCTGGGTGTCCAGGCGCCCCAGGAACTCGACCTCTCCCGAGGGCCGCCGGCGCGCCAGGTCCCCCGTGCGGTAGAGGCGGGCGCCGGGCTCGTCCGCGTAGGGATCGGGGATGAACCGCTCGGCCGTCAGGTCGGGTCGGTGGAGATAGCCCCGCGCCAGGCCGTCGCCGCCGGTGCACAGCTCGCCCGGGACACCGACAGGGACCGGCCGCCGCCAGCGGTCGAGGACGTGGACGGTGGTGTTGGAGACCGGCCGCCCGATCGGCACGGTCTCCCCCGGCGCCACCGCTTCCACCGGGTGCCAGGTGGTGAACACCGTCCCCTCGGTGGGCCCGTAGAAGTGGAGCAGCCGGGCGGGCCGCGCGGTCTCCAGACAGGCGCGGACCGCCGCCGGATCGACCGCCTCGCCGCCGAACAATACGGCGCGCGGCGCGGCCAAGGTCCATGGCGCCTCCCTCACCATCAGGTTGAACAGGGCCGTGGTGAGGAACAGGACGGTGACGCCCCGGGCCTCGACCTCCCCGGCCAGACGCCCGGGAGAGAGGGCCACCTCGCGGGGGATCACCACCAGGGTGGCGCCGTTGAGCAGCGCTCCCCAGACCTCGAAGACCGCCGCGTCGAACGCGGGGTTCGAAAGGTGCGACACGCGGTCGCCGGGCTCGATCCGCAGATAGTCCGTGCCGAGCGCCAGCCGGGCCACGCCCCGGTGCGGGATCGCCACTCCCTTCGGCCGGCCGGTCGAGCCCGAGGTGTAGATCACGTAGGCGAGATTGCCGGCCGCGACTCCGGGTCCGGCCTCGTCCGCCGCCGGCCCGATTTCCTCCGGACCGTCGAGGAGAAGGAGGTCGGCCCCCGTGGAGAGCCCCGCCGGCAGGGCGCCGCGGGCCACCACCACGGGCGCGGCGCAATCCTCCAGTACGAACCGCAGGCGGTCCACCGGGTCCTTGGGATCGAGGGGGACGTAGGCGCCGCCCGCCGCCAGCACCGCCAGGGCGGCGATCACCATCTCCGGCGACCGCTCGAGGAGCAGGACGACCGGCACGTCCGGCCCCACCCCGCGGGCGCGGAGCCGCCGGGCCAGCCGTCCGGCCCGGGCGGCCAGCTCGCCGTAGGTCAGCCGCTCCTCGCCGGAGACCAACGCGACCGCCTCCGGCGCGCGCCGGGCCCGCTCCGCGAACAGCTCGTGGATCGTCGCCTGCCGCGGGTAGTCCGTCCGCGTCCGGTTCCAACCCGCCACGAGCTGCTCGCGCTCCTCCGCCGTCAGCAGGGGGAGGTCGGAGAGCCGGGTCGCCGTCGACTCCCGGACGCCGCCGAGCAGGACCGCGAACCCCCCGAGAAGCCGGCGGACGGTGGCCGCGTCGAACAGGTCCACCGCATACTCGGCGGCCACGGTCCAGCCCTCCGCCAGCCGTTCGACGTGGAGCGAGAGGTCGAACTTGGACGTGCCGCCGGCGATCTCCTCGCTGCGCGCCACGACCGGGGAAGGACCGGGGCTGAGCTCGAGCTCCAGCGGCTCCTCCTCGTGGAGGGTGAAGATCACCTGGAAGAGGGGCGTGCGGGAGAGGTCGCGCTCCGGCGCCAGCTCCTCCACCAGGCGCTCGAAGGGGAGGTCCTGGTGGCCGAAGGCCGCGAGCGCCGTCTCTCGCGCGCGGCCGAGCAACTCCGCGAACGGCGGATCGCCCGCGAGGTCGGCGCGCAGCACCAGGGTGTTGACGAAGAAGCCGATCAGCCCCTCGGTCTCAGGGCGGGCGCGGTTCGCCACCGGCGTGCCCACCCCCAGGTCCTCCTGGCCGGTGTAGCGGTGCAGGAGCGCCTGGAACGCCGCGAGGAAAGTCATGAAGGGGGTCGCGCCCTGCCGCTGGCTGGCGCGCCGCAGGTCGTCGGCGAGCCCGGTGGTGAGCGGGAGCCGCTCCACTCCACCCCGGAAGCTCTGGACCGGGGGGCGCGGGCGGTCGGTGGCCAACTCCAGGGGCGGCAGCCCGGCGAGCTGCCCGCGCCAGAAGGCGAGCTGAGACTCCAGCGCCTGTCCGGTCAGCCAGCCGCGCTGCCAGAGGGCGAAGTCCGCATACTGCACCGGCAACTCCGGCAGGGGGGAGGGCCGGCCCGCCGACATCGCAGGCGCCGCTGCGTAGAGCGCCGGCAGCTCGCGCGCCAGTACGCCGACCGACCAGCCGTCCGAGACGATGTGGTGCATGTCGAGGCCGAGCGCGTGCTCCCCCTCGCCGAGGCGGTAGAGGACGGCGCGCGCGAGGGGGCCCGCGGCGAGGTCGAACGGCCTACCGGCCTCCTCCGCCGCCAAGCGCTGGAGCTCGGTCGCGCCGGCCGGTCCGGGGAATGCCGCCAGGTCCACCACCGGCAGCGTCTCCAGGCCGGACGCGCCGGGGCGAATCACCTGGACCGGCTCGCCGTCCGCGACGGCGAACACCGTGCGCAGCACCTCGTGCCGGCGGCCGATCTCCCCCAGGACCGCGGCGAGGGTCGCCGGCCGCAGCGGTCCCTCGATGCGGAAGAGGAGCGGCAGGTTGTAGACCGCCGAGCCGGGCTGCAGGCGGTCGAGCAGCCAGAGGCGCTGCTGGGCGAAGGAGAGGGGCACGGCCCCGCCGCCGGAGCGCGGCGCCAACGAGGCCTCCAATCCCCGGGCCTCGCGGCCCGCCGACTCGATCCGCCGTGCCAGGGCCTCCACCGTGGGGTCCTCGAAGAGCGCCCGCACCCCCAGCTCGACGCCGCACAGCCGGCGCACCCGCGACAGCAGCCGGGTGACCAGCAGCGAGTGGCCCCCCAGCTCGAAGAAGTCGTCCCGCGCGCCCACGCGCTCCAGCTCCAGAACCTCGGCGAAGAGGACGGCCACCTGCTCCTCGGCGAGGCCCTGCGGCACCACATAGCCTCCGGCCGGCGCCGCGGGCTCGGACGCCGCCGCGAGCCGCGCCAGGGCCCGCCGGTCCACCTTGCCGTTCGGCGTCAGCGGCAACGCCTCCAGCACCGCCCAAGCCGTGGGCAGCATATAGTCCGGCAGCCGCGCGCGCAGGGACTCCCGCAGCGCGGCGATCTCCAGCCCCGCTCCCGCCCGCGGCACCAGGCAGGCGACCAGGCGGACGCCGGCTGCTTCCTCCGCGCGCGCCAGCACCACCGCCGCCTCCACTCCCGGCAGGGCTCCCAAAGCAGCCTCGATCTCTCCCAGCTCGACGCGGAAGCCCCGCACCTTCACCTGGTGGTCGATCCGTCCCAGGAACTCCAGGCTGCCGTCCGGCCGGTAGCGCGTCAGGTCTCCCGTGCGGTACATCCGCGCGCCCGGCGCGGCGGCGAAGGGATCGGGGAGGTAGCGCTCGGCCGTCAGCTCCGGCCGCCCCAGGTAGCCGCGCGACAGGCCTTCGCCGCCCAGGTACAGCTCCCCCGGCACCCCCACCGGCTCCGGATTCAGATCCCTGTCCACCACCCAGCCCTGGGTGCCGTCCAGGGGGCGCCCGATGGCGGGCGACCGCTCCGACGCCCGCTCGATCAGGGCCCAGGTGGAGAATGTCGTGTCCTCCGACGGGCCGTAGACGTTGTGCAGCCGCTCTATCCCGGGCTGGGCGTAGACCCGGTCGGCCAGCGCCCGCGGCACCGGCTCGCCGCCGAGGTTCACCGTCACCACCGACGGCGGCACGCCGCCGGTCCGCAGCAGCTCCGCGATGGCCGACGGCACGGTATCCACCACCCGCACCTCCGCCGCAGCCGGCAGCGTAGGGAGGGCCAGGGCGTTCTCCGCCAGGATCACCCGGCCGCCCCAGGCCAGGGGAATGAAGATCTCGAACACCGACATGTCGAAGGTGATCGAGGTCGAGGCCAGCATGCCCGCGAGCTCCAGGTCCGAGAACTCCCGGCGCGCCCACAGGGCCAGCGCCACGGCGCTGCGGTGCTCGATGGCCACCGCCTTCGGCCGCCCGGTCGAGCCCGAGGTGTAGATGACGTAGGCGAGATTGCCGGAGCCGGCCGCGGGCACTTCCGGGGACGGCTCTCCGGGAGGATCGTCGAGAGCCGTGTCCAGCGGGACGACCCGCGCCCGGTGCTCGGGAAGCTTCGCCTCCAGCGCCGTCCGCGTCAGCACCACGGCGCAGCCGCTGTCCGCCAGCATGAAGCCCACCCGCTCCGCCGGATAGGCCGGATCGAGCGGCACGTAGAACCCGCCCGCCTCCAGCGTCGCCAGCAGGGCGACCACCAGCTCTGCCCCGCGCTCGAGGAAGATGCCCACCGGCACCTCCGGCCCCACCCCCAGGCCGCGCAACGAGCGCGCCAGCGCCGTCACCCGGGCCGCCAGGCCGGCGTAGCTGTGCCGCTCCTCGCCCGCGATCAACGCCACGGCCTCGGGGGTGCGCGCCGCCTGCGCCGCGAACAGGCCGTGCAGGGTCGAGCCGAGGAGATCGGCTGGCCGCGGCCGGCTCGACGTCTCCGCGTTCCAGGCCGCGAGCTGCCCGCTCTCCTCCGTGCTCAGCAGCGGCAGGTTGGAGAGCCGGGCGGCCGGATCCGCCGCGATCCCCGCCAGCAGGACGTGGAGATGGCCCAGCAAGCGGCGGATCGTGGCCGCGTCGAACAGGTCCGCGCTGTACTCGGCGACCGCGGCGAAGCCGTCCGGCGCCGGCTGCAGGGCCAGGGTGAGATCGAGCTTCGCCGTGCCCGTCCCGGCGCCGCTCTCCCCCTCCAGGGCCAGCCCGGGAGTGAGCGCCAGCGCCGGCATCGCCGCGTCCTGGAGCATGAAGAGGGTCTGGAAGAACGGGCTCCGCGCGAGGTCGCGCCCGGGGGCCAGCTCGCCGACGAGCTTCTCGAACGGCAGGTCCTGGTGCGCGTAGGCGCCGAGAGCCGTCTCCCGCACCCGCAGGAGCAGCTCGCCGAAGGCCGGATCGCCCGTGAGGTCGGAGCGCAGCACGACGGTGTTGACGAAGAAGCCGATCAGCCCCTCGAGCTCGGCCCGGCCGCGGTTCGCGACCGGCGAGCCGACCAGCATGTCGTCGACCCCGGTATAGCGGTGCAGCAAGGTGACGAAGGCCGCCAGCAGGGTCATATAGAGAGTGGTCCCCTGCCGCCGGCTCAGCTCTTGGAGGTGCCCGGCCAGCTTCGTCGGCAGCTCCAGCCGCTCGATCGCGCCACGTTGGCTCGGGCTTGCCGGCCGCGGCCGGTCGGCCGGCAGGTCGAGCGCCGGCGGCCCGCCCGCCAGGCGTTGCCGCCAGTAGGCGAGCTGCGCCTCCAGCACGGCCCCGGAGAGCCACTCCCGCTGCCAAAGGGCGAAGTCCGGATACTGGACCGGCAGCTCGGGGAGCGGCGACGACCGGCCGGCCGCGAAGGCGCCGTGGAGCGTGGCGAGCTCGCGCAGCAGCACCTCCATCGACCAGCCGTCGGCCACGATGTGGTGGAGGCTCAGCAGCAGCCGGTGGTCCGCCTCCGCGAGCCGCAGCAGGGCCGCGCGCAGGAGCGGTCCCTGGGCGAGGTCGAACGGCCGCACGGCCTCCTGCCGGGCCAGCCGGCCGGCCTCCGCCTCCAACGCCGCAACGGGGAGCCCCGAGAGGTCGACGATGGGGAGGAGCCGGAAGGCCGGCGGGGCGACCGCCTGCGCGGGCGCGTCTCCCACCATCGCGAACGTCGTCCGCAGGGCCTCGTGGCGCCGGATGACCTCGCCCAGCGCGGCCTCCAGCACGGCGGCGCCCGGCTCCACGGGCCCTCGCAGGCGGAAGACCCATGGCATGTTGTAGAGCGGGCGCCCGGGATCGAGCCGGTCGAGGAACCACAGCCGCTCCTGGCCGAAGGAAAGGGGGATCGCCCCGTCCCGGCGTCGCGGCGCCAGCGGCGGCTCCGGCCTCTCCGTCCGCGTCCCCTCCTCCCGGCCCACCTCCGCGATCCGCCGGACCAGGGCCGCCACCGTGGGCTGCTCGAACAGCGCCCGCATCGGCAGCTCCACGCTGAACAGCCGGCGCACCCGCGACAGAATCCGGGTGACGAGGAGGGAGTGGCCGCCCAGCTCGAAGAAGTTGTCGTGGGCCCCCACGCGCTCCAAGCCCAGGATCTCGGCGAAGAGGGCGGCCACCTCCTTCTCGATCAGACCCCGCGGCGGCGCCAGCTCCGCTCCGGCCGCCGGTCCCGCCAGCCCGAAATCGGCCGGGAGGAGCGATAGGGCCCGCCGGTCCACCTTGCCGTTGACGGTCAGCGGCAGCGCCTCCAGCACCTTCCATGCCGCCGGCACCATGTGCTCCGGCAGTCTCGCCCGCAGGCCCTCGCGTAGCCCCGCCACCTCCAGGAGGGCGCCGGCCGCGGGCACCACGTAGGCCGCCAGGTGCAGGCCCAGGGCCGCGTCCTCCCGCGCCAGCACCACCGCCGCTTCCACCCCGTCCAGCCGGCCCAGCGCCGCCGCCACCTCGTCCAGCTCGACACGGAATCCCCGCACCTTTACTTGGTGGTCGATCCGGCCCAGGTAGTCCAGACTGCCGTCCGGCCGGTAGCACGCCAAGTCTCCCGTGCGGTACATCCGCGCGCCCGGCGCGGCGGCGAACGGGTCGGGAACGTAGCGCTCCGCCGTCAGCTCCGGCCGTCCCAGGTAGCCCCGCGACAGGCCCTCGCCGCCCAGGTGCAGCTCTCCCGGCACGCCCACCGGCGCCGGGCTCAGCCGCGCGTCCAGCACCCAGCCCTGGGTGCCGTCCAGCGGCCGCCCGATGCCCGGCGCGCGGTCCGACTCCCGCTCGACCCGCGACCAGGTCGAGAAGGTGGTGTCCTCCGACGGGCCGTACAAGTTGTACAGCCGCTCGATCCCCGGCTGGGCGTAGACCTGGTCGGCCAGCGAGCGCGGCAGCGCCTCGCCCCCCAGGTTCACCGTCACCACCGACGGCGGCACCCCTCCCGCCCGCAACAGCTCGGCGATGGCGGACGGCACGGTGTCGACCAGACGCACCTCGCCTCTCGCCGGCAGCAGCGGCAGCGCGAGGGCGTTCTCCGCCAGGATCACCATGCCGCCCCACGCCAGCGGCACGAAGATCTCGAACACCGACATGTCGAAGGTGATCGACGTCGACGCCAGGACGCCCGACAGCTCCAGCGGCGAGTACTCCCGCCGCGCCCACCGCGCCCGCGCCACCGCGCTGCGGTGCTCGATGGCCACCGCCTTCGGCCGTCCGGTCGAGCCCGAGGTGTAGATCAGGTAGGCCAGGTTCCTCGGACCGGCGGGGAGCGCCGGCCGTGAGGGCGCGGCGAAGGTCATGACATCCAGCAGGACGACCCGCGCCCGGTGCGCGGGAAGCTTCTCCTCCAGCGCCGTCCGCGTCAGCACCACGGCGCAGCCGCTGTCCGCCAGCATGAAGCCCACCCGCTCGGCCGGATAGGCGGGATCGAGCGGCACGTAGAACCCGCCCGCCTCCAGCGTCGCCAGCAGGGCCACGATCAGCTCCGCCGAACGGTCGAGGAAGATCCCCACCCCCACCTCCGGCCCTACTCCCAGCCCCCGCATGCGCGCCGCCAGCTCCGTCGCCCGGGCCGCCAGGGCGGCATAGCTCACCCGCTCCTCGCCTGCGATCAGGGCCACGCGGTCGGGCGTGCGCGCCGCCTGCGCCGCGAACAGGCCGTGCAGGGTCGCGCCCGAAGGCACCTCGGCTCCCGGCCGGGCGGAGGCCTCCGCGTTCCACGACGCGAGCTGGGCCCGCTCCGCCGCGCTCAGCAGCGGCAGGTCCAGCACCGGGCTCTCCGGCGCGGCCACCAGGGCCGCCGCCAGGGTCTCCAGGTGACCCGCCATCCGCTCCACCGTCGGCTCGTCGAACAGGTCCGCGCTGTACTCCCAGACGGCCGCCAGCCCCTCCCCGGTCTCCTCCAGGAACAGGCTCAGGTCGGCCTTGGCCACGCCCGTCTCGAGCTCGCGCAGGGCCAGCCGGACCCCGGGGACGAGCTCTCCCGGCGGGCGCGGGGCATTGCCCAGGATCAGGAAGGCGTCCACCAGCGGACCGCGCGACAGGCCGCGCACGGGCGCCAGCTCCTCGACCAAACGCTCGAAGGGGAGGTCCTGGTGTTCGTACGCTCCCAGCACCGTCTCCCGGAGGCGCCCCAGGATCTCGGCGAAGCCGGGGTTGCCGGAGAGGTCCCCGCGCAGCGCCAGCACGTTGACGAAGTAGCCGATCAGCCCCTCGACCTCGACGCGGTGGCGGTTGGCGATCGGCGAGCCCACCAGCACGTCGTTCTCGCCCGTGTAGCGGCACAGCAGGACGTCGAAGACCGCCAGCAGGGCGATGAAGAGGGTGGCGTCGGCCTGCTGGGCACGGGCGCTCAGCCCGTCGGCGAGCCGCCGCGGCAGGGTCCGGCGCAGGCGGCCGCCGCGCGCCGTCCGCACCGCCGGCCGCGGACGGTCGGCCGGGAGGTCGAGGACGGGCAGGGGCGGCCGCAGCCCCTCCCGCCACCAGGCCGTCTGGCGCTCCAGCGTCGCGCCCTGGAGCCAGCTCCGCTGCCAGGCCGCGAAGTCGCCGTACTGGAGCGCCGGCTCCGGGAGCGGCGATGGCCGGCCCTGGGAGAAGGCGCCGTAGAGCGCCGCCAGCTCGGAGACGAAGACCCAGACCGACCAGTCATCGGTGACGATGTGGTGCATCAGAGCGAGGAGGACGTGCTCGCCCTCGCCCAGCCGCAGGAGCCGGAGCCGCATCACCGGTCCCCGCGCGAGGTCGAAGGGCCGCAGGGCTTCCTGGATCGCCAGCCGCTCCCCTTCCTGCCCGCGGGCCGCCGCGGGAAGGCCGGAGAGGTCGACGACCGGCAGCTCCACCTGGACCCTGCGAGCCACGACCTGCACGGGCAGGTCGGCCTCGGCGCGGAAGGTGGTCCGCAGGGGCTCGTGGCGGCGGACAATCTCGGCCAGGACGCGGGCGAGGGCCGGCGCGTCAAGCCGCCCCGCGATCTCCAGAGTGAAGGGGGTGTTGTAGAGCGGCGAGCCGGGGCTCAGGCGGTCCGCGAGCCACAGGCCCTGCTGGGAGAAGGAGACCGGCAGCTCGAACGTCTCGCTCTCCGGCCGCGGCACGGGGCGGATCTCCCATCCCTCGCCGGGGGCGGCGTCGAGCGAGGCCTCGACCTCCCGGGCCAGCCGCGCCACGGTCGGATGGTCGAACAGCGCCCGCGGCGGCAGGTCGACCCGCAGGCGCGAGCGCATCCGGGAGAGCGCCTGGGTCGCCTTGAGCGAGTGTCCGCCCAGCGCGAAGAAGTCGTCGTCGACGCCCACCCGGTCGAGGTCGAGCACCTCGACGAAGATGGCCGCGAGCCGCTCCTCCGTCTCTGAGCGCGGGGCCACGTACGAGCCCTCGTCCCGCTCCGGCTCCGGCAGGGCCGCGCGGTCCACCTTGCCGTTCGGCGTCAGCGGCAGCGACTCCAGCACCACCCACGTCGCGGGCACCATGTACTCCGGCAGGCTGCGGCCCAGGGCGGCCGCCAGCTCCGTGGTCAGCTCCTCGCCCCTCAAGGCTCCCCGCGGCACCACGTACCCCACCAGCCGCCGGCCGCCGCCGCCGTCCTCCTGCGCCAGCACCACCCCCTCCCGCACCGCGGCCTGCCGGCGCAGGACCGTCTCGATCTCCCCCAACTCGATCCGGAAGCCCCGCACCTTGACCTGGAAGTCGATGCGGCCCAGGAAGTCCAGGTTTCCCGACGGCAGGGTCCGCACCAGGTCTCCCGTCCGGTACAGGCGCGCCCCCGGCGAGCTCCCGAACGGATCGGGCACGAACCTCTCCGCCGTCAGCTCCGGCCGGCCCCGGTAACCCCGCGCCAGCCCCACACCGCCCGCCCACAGCTCCCCCGCTTCCGCCTCGTCCCCCGCTATCAGGGCGAAGGACCCCGGGTCCACCACCTGGACCTCCACCCCGTCGAGGGGGCGGCCGATCGGCGGTCTCCCGTCCTCCTCCGGCGCCACCCGGCACCAGGTGGTCACCACGGTGTTCTCCGTGGGACCGTAATGGTTGTAGAGGCCGAACGGGTGCCTCGGGTCCGGACCGCGGTGCAGGCGGTCGCCGCCCGTGTGCAGGGCCCGCAGCGGCGCGCCGGCCGGCCAGGACTCCCCGGGCACGGCCTCCAGGACGGCCTCCGCCAGCGGCGTCGGCAGGAAACACAGGGTGATCCTCTCCTGCGCCAGCCACGCCGCCAGCTCCGGCGGTGACACCAGCAGCTCGTCGGGCGGCAGGTGCAGGCTCGCCCCCGACGCCAGGCAGGGCCAGATCTCCCAGACCGAAGCGTCGAACGCCGATCCGGCCAGGCGCGTGGATCGGTCCGCGGCGGTCACCCCATAGGTCCGCCGGTGCCAGGCGACGAGGTTGGAGAGGCTCCGGTGTTCCACCTCGACCCCCTTGGGCCGTCCCGTGGAGCCCGACGTGTAGATGACGTAGGCCAGGTGGCGCGGACCGGCTAGCGGCTCCGGGTCTTCGGCGCTCAGCCCGAAGAGGCTCGCCCAGTCCTCGTCGAGGAGGAACATCCTCCCTGACACCGCCGCGGCCACCGCCGGAAGCTCCACCATCAGCTCGCCCGTGCTCAGCAGCCAGCGCACTCCTGCGTCTGCCAGCGTCATGGCCAGCCGCTCCTCGGGATACGCGGGGTCCAGGGGGAGGTAGCAGCCGCCCGCCTTCAGAACGCCGAGGAGACCCACCATCATCTCCGGCGACCGGCGGGCCAGGAGCCCCACCGGCGCCTCCGGGCCCAAGCCCAGTCTCCGCAGATGTCGCGCCAGGCGGTTCGCCCGGGCGTTCAGCTCGCCGTAGGTCAGCGAGCCGCCGCTCCACGCCACGGCCAAGGCCTCCGGCCGCGCCGCCGCCCAAGCCGCGAACGCCTCGTGGACGAGGGGCTCCACGGTCTCCCCGGTGTGCGATCCACCCGTCATTTCCAAAACGTACCTCTCACCTCTCCCGCATAGCGGGCTCTCTCAGGGCACCCCCTGGTCCGTACCCTCCAAGTGGGGTCTGCTGTGGAAACCGAGACAGCGCCAGGGACGCGGCGCTGACGGGCAAATCTGTTTTACAGAAAAGTTACCGGTTGCGCTCGTAGATGAGCTTCAGGCCTGTCAGCGTGAGGTCCGGGTCCACCTCGCGGATGTACTTCGATCCGGAGGCGATCAGCGGCGCCTGGCCGCCGGTGGCGACGATCCCCTTGACGTCCGGGATCTCGGCCAGCAGCCGCTCGAGGATGCCGTCCACCAGCCCGATGTAGCCGTAGTAGATGCCCGCCTGCATGGCGGCGGCGGTGTTGCGGCCCACCAGCTCCGTAGGCTTGCGCACGTCGACCCGGTAAAGCCGCGAGGCGTGGGCGAAGAGCGCCTCGGCCGAGATGCCGATCCCCGGCGTGATGATGCCGCCCATATACTCCCCGGCCGCGTTGACCACGTCGAAGGTGGTGGCGGTGCCGAAGTCGACGACGATCACCGGCGAGCCGTAGCGCTCCCGCGCCGCCACCGCGTTGACGATGCGGTCCGCCCCCACCTCGGTGGGATTGTCGTAGCGGATCGGCATGCCCGTGCGCACTCCCGGCTCGATGAACAGCGGCTTCTGGCCGAAGTAGCGGCGGGCCAGCCGGTCGAGCGTCAGGTGGAGGGGCGGCACCACCGAGGAGATCACCACCGCCTCGGCGCTCGCCGGCTCGATCCCCCGCATGGTGAACAACGGGAGCAGCAGCGCGCCGTACTCGTCCGCCGTGCGCTCGGTGTCGGTCGACAGCCGGAAGCTCTCGACCAGCTCCTCCCCCCGGTAGATGCCGAACACCGTGTTGGTGTTGCCCACGTCCACCAGCACGAGCACCCCGCCGCCCTTCTCTCCGGTTTTGACCTTTTTCATCCCTCGATCACCTCTCCGGCGGCCACCGGCGTCCGATGCCCGTCGACGTCCAGCAGCAGCCGTCCCTTCTCGTCGAAGCCCGCGAACGCGCCCTCGATCACGCTCTCCCCGGCGCGGCAGACGATCCGCTCGCCCGGCTGGTGGATCGACAGCGGTCGGTAGCTCTCCACCGCGTATGCCGCGTCCCCCAGGTGGACGAGCTCGGCCTCGACCCCCTCCACCAGGTCCCAGGTGAGGTCCGCCAGGCTCTCGCCCACCCCGGCGTCACCACCCAGGAGCCTCAGGGAAGTCGCGGTCGCCGGCAGGTCCCCCGCGTCGTGGAAGAGGTTGACGCCGAAGCCCACGAGCGCCAAGCTGCGCTCGCCCGGCCGCACCAGCGCCTCGATCAGGATGCCGCCGATCTTGCGGCGCTCCCCGTCCACCTCGACCACCAAGTCGTTCGGCCACTTGAGCCGGCAGGGGACCGGCAGCCGCGACGCGAGCGCCCGGCAGAGCCCGCCCCCCACCAGCAGCGGCAGCGTCTGGAGCAGGACGGGGTCTTCAGCCTCGACCACCCGCGTGACGTACGCCCCCTTGCCCGCCGGGCTGGACCAGCTCCGCCCCTGCCGGCCGCGGCCGCCCGACTGCCCGAAGGCGAGCAGCACCAGCGGGTGGAGCGACTGCGATTCGTTCTGGTACTCGGTGGCGATGGCGCGGGCGAGCTCGTTGGTGGAGCCCACCACGGGGAGGATCACGACGTTTTCCGGACCGCCACCCCACCGGCGCCGCTCCAGCAGCTCCTGAACGTAGCGGTCGTAGCTCACGGTTGTCCTCGGCCCCCTCGCCCCTAGGCAAGCCCCAGGCTGGCGCGCAGGGCGGCCTGCCGCTCGCGCATCTCGGCGAGCCTGGCGCGCCCGCCCTCCACCACGTGGGCCGGGGCCTTGCCCAGGAAGTCCGCGTTGGACAGCCGCGCCTCGGCGCGCCCGATCTCGGCGTCCAACTTTTCCAGCTCCTTGGCGAGCCGCCCCCGCTCCTCGGCGCCCATCTCGGCCTTCTCCACCGCGACGCCGATCTCGACGCCCGCCACCAGATCGCGCCGCGCCCCCTCGGGCACCGGACCCACCGCCGCCGTCTCCACCCGGGCCAGGAACCTGAGCAGCGGCGCCTGCTCCTGAAGCAGCCCGCCGATCCTCGCGTCCGCCGGCTGGAGATGGAGGTCGAGCTTCGCCTTCGGGCTTAAGGACATCTCGGTGCGCAGGGCGCGCACCCGCGTCACCACCTGGGTCAGCGCCTCCATGCCCGCCTCCACCGCCGCGTCCTCCCAGGCCTCCTCGCGCCGCGGATAGGGCGCAAGGCAGATCGTCTCCGGGTGGATCGCCTCGTGGCCGGGCAGGCGCTGCCAGAGCTCCTCGGTGAGGAACGGCATCACCGGGTGCAGCAGGCGCAGGGCGCGGTCGAGCACCGTCAGCAGCACGTCCCCCACCCGCGGCCGCGGCGCGTCGCCGAAGAGAGCCGGCTTCGACAGCTCCAGATACCAGTCGCAGAAGTCGCCCCAGAAGAAGTGGTACAGGCGGTTGCACGCCTCGTCGAAGCGGAAGATCTCGAGCTGCTCGTTCACCTCCATCGCCACCCGCGACAGGCGCGAGAGGATCCAGCGCTCCGGAGCGGCGAGCCCCGCCGGATCGATCGATTCCCGCACCCGCGCGCCCTCCGGGATGCGCGACAGGGCGAAGCGGGCGGCGTTCCAGATCTTGTTGCCGAAGGCGCGGTAGCCGGCGATCTGGTTGGGGTTGAGCGGAATGTCGCGCCCCGGGCTGTCGAGCGAGGCCAGGGTGAACCGCAGGGCGTCCGCGCCGTACTCGGAAACCAGCTCCGTGGGATCGAGCACGTTCCCCTTGGTCTTCGACATCTTCTGCCCCTCGGCATCGCGCACGAGGCCGGTCAGGTGGACCTTGCGGAACGGCACCTCGCCCGTGAAGTGGAGGCCGGTCATCACCATCCGCGCCACCCAGAAGAACAGGATGTCGAAGCCGGTGACCATCACGTCCGTGGGATAGAACGTCCGCAGGTCCGGCGTGTCGTCCGGCCAGCCCAGAGTCGAGAAGGGCCAGAGGGCCGAGGAGAACCAGGTGTCGAGCACGTCGGGATCCTGGGTCAGCCGGTCGGTGCCCGCCTCGCCCGCCGCCTCCTCGGCGCTGTGGGCCACGAAGCAGCGGCCGTCCTCGGTGTACCAGGCCGGGATCTGGTGACCCCACCAGAGCTGGCGCGAGATGCACCACGGCCGGATGTTGGTCAGCCAGTGCTCCCAGGTCTTGTCCCACGAATCGGGGACCAGCTCCGTATGGCCGTCGCGCACCGCCGCCAGCGCGCCCGCCGCCATGCTCGTCATGTCGCAGAACCACTGCGTCGAGACCAGCGGCTCGATCGGCTCGCCGCTGCGCTGGCTGTGGCCCACGTTGTGGGTGTGCTCCTCCACTTTGACGAGGTAACCTTCCTCGCGCAGCCGCTCGACCACCTTCCGGCGCGCCTCGAAGCGGTCGAGGCCCGCGAAGTCCGGCCCCGCCTCGGCGGTCATCCGGCCGTCCGGGCCGATCACCGAGATCCCGGGCAGGTCGTGCCGCTTCCCCATCTCGAAGTCGTTGGGATCGTGGAACGGGGTGATCTTCACCAGCCCCGTGCCGAACTCCCGGTCCACCATCTCGTCGGCCACGAACGGCAGCCGCCGTCCCACCAGCGGCAGGATGGCCGCCTTGCCGTGCAGATGGGCGTAGCGCTCGTCTTCCGGGTGGAGCGCCACCGCGGTGTCGCCCAGCATCGTCTCCGGGCGCGTGGTCGCCACCACGATCCGCTCGCCGCTCCCCTCCCCCCCCTCGACATCGTAAGCGACGTGGTAGAGCTTGCCCTGCACGGTCCTGGCCTCCACCTCGAGGTCGGAGACGGCCGTGCCGAGCTTCGGGGACCAGTTCACCATGTACTCGCCGCGGGTGATCAGCCCCTCGCGGTAGAGGCGGACGAACGCCTCGCGCACGGCGCGCGACAGCCCCGCGTCGAGGGTGAACCGCTCGCGCGTCCAGTCGCAGGAGGCGCCCAGCAGATCGAGCTGCCGGCGGATGTTGCCGTGGTACTCCTGCTTCCACTGCCACATCCGTTCGAGGAAGCGCTCGCGGCCGATCTCGCGGCGGCTCGTCCCCTCGCTCTCGAGCTGGCGCTCCACCATGAGCTGGGTGGCGATGCCCGCGTGGTCCGTGCCCGGCAGCCAGAGGGCGTTGTAGCCCTGCATCCGCCGCCAGCGGGTGAGGAGGTCCTGCAAGGTGGATTGCAGCGCATGACCGACGTGGAGCTTGCCCGTGACGTTGGGGGGCGGGATCATGATGCAGAAGGACGGCCGCTCCGCGGGGGCCTCCGCCCGGAAGTATTCCTTCTCCGCCCAGCGCCGCTGCCAGACCTGCTCGTAGGCGGCCGGGTCGAAGCGCTTGTCCATCTCGGTATTCGGCGCAGTACTTGCCGCCGTCGTCGTGCCGCTCACGGCCACCTCCGTCTCCTTCACCGCTCTGCGCTCCTATCGTCAGACTGTCCCATCAAACAGAAGGGAGCGGTGGTGCCACCGCTCCCCAGACGCCTCCGGCCCTGCCGAAGGCTGCGCTACTCGACCTGGGCCTCGAGCTCGCGCAGGCGGTCGCGGATGATCACCTCCGCAAGATCCGGGATCACCTCCCAGGCCACGTCGCGGATCGTCTTGTCGCCGAGCAGCTCCACCACCCGGCGGGCGATGCGGTCCACGTCGTCGTCGGAGAGCCGGCCGTTGCCGCCGGCGTGCGCCGCAGCCACCGGCGCCGGCTCATAGACGGGCTGGGTGGGACCCGGCGGGAATGCCGGCTCGGGGGCTTCCGGAGCCGCGAGAGCTTCTGGAGCCCCGACGGCCGGCGGCAGCGGCGGATCCGCCGGCACCGCCACGAACGGCTCCGTCTCGCTCCACCGCAGCTCCGGCTCGGGCGGCGGGGTCTGCCAGGCCGGCACGGCAGGGGTCTCGATGTAGAGCCTCTCCGGTTCGGGTTCCGGCTCGGGCGACGCGCTCCAGTCGAACCCGGCGGCGGGCGTCGCAGCAGGGGCGGCGGGCTCGTCGGCCAGATAGCGGTCCTGCGGCGTCTCGTCGAGCGACAGCTCGCTGGGAGCGCTGAAAACGTCCTCCCGCACGGCGAACGACGGCTCCCCCTCGTCCAGCGTGAAGACCGGCTCCGGCTCGACGTCTCTAGCCTTCCCGGTCCCCTGCCCGTAGGCCGGATCGGGCTCCAGCGAGAACGCGGGCTCGCGGTCGAACGGCTCCGGGGCCGCCGGCGCGGCGTGGGCCGCGTGCGCAGTCAACGGCGCCGGGGGCGCCGGCTCGGGCTCCAGCTCGAAGCTGCCCCAGGCGGGCTCCGCCGGGAACTCGGGGATCGGGCCGGTGCCCGTGAGCTCGTGGGCCGGCTCCGCCCCGGCGAGATGCGGCGCCGCGGGCGTCGCCATCCAGTCCTCGACCGGCGCGACCGGCAGCGGCGTCGCCGCCCAGTCCGTCTCCGGCGTGGCCGCCCAGTTGGCGGCGGCGGCAGGCGCGGCGGCGGCTGGTGCCGCGGCCGCGGCGGGGCCCTTGGCGGCGATCAGCTCCTCGACGCGCTGCAACAGCTCCTGCGAGTCGAACGGCTTCTTCAGGAACGAGTCGGCCCCCACGGCGCGGGCCTGGGCCTCGTCGAACGGCTCGAACGTGCCCACCAGCAGCAGCACGGGAATGCCCGGCTTGAGCTGCTTGGTCCGGCGGCAGACCTCGTAGCCGTTGGCGCCCGGCATGTGGACGTCGGCGATCACGAAGTCCGGGTTCAACTCCGACAGGAGCGCCACCGCCTCATCGCCGTTGCTCACGGCGCGGACCTCGTAGTCCTCGTCCATGAACGTCAGCTCGATGACCTTCTGGATGGTGACGCTGTCATCCGCCAGCAGAATCCTTCTCTTCATTCCTCCTCCGTCCCTCCGTCGTATGGCCCTTAAAGTATCATCGCCGCAGCGGTTCAGGAAGACGCCACGGAAGACGCCACCACCGTGGCGAAGCGGTTCTGCAGGTATTCGACGATCAGCTTGGTGGAGGTCCCGGGCAGGAAGATCGCGTCCACCCCGGCGGCCTTCAGCCCCGGAATGTCCTGCTCCGGAACGATGCCGCCGGCGAACACCAGGATGTCCTCGGCCCCCTGCTCCCTGAGCAGCCGCGTCACCTCGGGCAGCAGCACGTTGTGCGCGCCCGAGAGGATCGACAGCCCCACCGCGTCCACGTCCTCCTGGACGGCCGCGGCGGCGATCTGCTCCGGAGTCTGGCGCAAGCCGGTGTAGATCACCTCGTAGCCGGCATCCCGCAGCGCCCGCGCCACCACCTTCGCGCCGCGATCGTGCCCGTCCAAGCCCGGCTTGGCGATCAGGATGCGAACCCGTCTCTCACTCATGGGGCGGATTGTAGCAGAGGGGGGGCAACCCGTTGCATCTCTGAACGTAGGGGCGGGGCTTGTCCCCGCCCGGGTGGGAGGCCGCGAAGAAGGGCGGGGACAAGCCCCGCCCCTACTTCAAGAAGAACTGAATCAGATCCGTCGCCGGCGGCTGATACCCGAGTTGCCGCAGCAGCGACACCGCCTGCCCGCGGTGATAGGTGGAGTGGTTCACCATGTGGGTCACCGGCTGCCAGAGCGGCCGGGTGACCGCCCCGATCTCGGTGTCCTCCCAGGTGATCTCGGCGGCGAGCTGGTCCTCGGTCAGCGAGGCGAGGAAGAACTCGAGCTGGGCCGCCGTCTCGGACCAGCCGGCGGCGAGCGCCTCGAGGTCGGGGAAGTCCGCGGGATCGGGCAACGCCTGGCCGGTGAAGCGCGCCAGCCACCGCCGCTCCGAGCCGAGGATGTGGGCCAGCGTCCCCTGCAGCGAGCCGAAGCTCACCCCGGCGTCGCGGGTCAGCGCCTCCAGGGGCACGCCCCCGGCCGCCTCCAGGCAGACGCGGTCCGCCCACAGCATGTACAGCAGGAGCTGCCGGGTCTGTGTGAGTAGGCCCATGCGCGTCCCTCCCAGGCTCAGAAGACCGCCGGTTCCTCGTAGGTTCCGAAGACGTCCCGCAGGGCGTCGCTGATCTCTCCCACCGTGCAGTAGGCCTTCACACAGTCGAGGATCAGCGGCATCGTGTTCGCCGTCCCCGCCGCCCCCGTCTTCAGCGCGGCGAGCGTGCGCTCCACCGCCCCCTTGTCGCGCCGCGCCTTGACCTCGTTCAGCAGGCCCACCTGCTTTTCCGCGAGGTCGTCGCCGATGTAGAGGATGTCGATCGGCGGCTCGTTCTCGAGCTGGTAGGCGTTGACGCCCACGATCAGCTTCTCCTTCTCCTCGAACGACCGCTGATAGGCGAAGGCCGCGTCCATGATCTCGCGCTGCGGGAAGCCGGCCTCGATCGCCTCCACCATACCGCCGAGATCGTCGATGCGGCGGAAGTAGTCGAAGGCGCCGTCCACCATCCGGCGGGTCATCTCCTCGACGAAATAGCTGCCGCCGAGCGGATCGATCGAATTGATGACCCCCGATTCGTGAGCGATGATCTGCTGCGTCCGCAGGGCGATGCGGGCGTTCTCCTCGGTCGGCAGGGCCAGCGTCTCGTCGAGCGAGTTGGTGTGCAGCGACTGCGTGCCGCCCATCACCGCCGCCAGCGCCTGGATGGTCGTCCGCACCACGTTGTTGTAGGGCTGCTGGGCGGTCAGCGAGCAGCCGGCCGTCTGGGTGTGGAAGCGCAGCATCCAGGAGCGCGGGCTCTTCGCGCCATAGCGGTCGCGCATCACCGTGGCCCAGATCTGCCGGGCGGCGCGGAACTTGGCGACCTCCTCGAAGAAGTCGTTGTGGCTGTTGAAGAAGAAGGAGAGGCGCGGCGCGAACTCGTCGATCGGCAGGCCCGCGTCGACGCCGTACTGCACGTACTCCATGCCGTCGCGCAGCGTGAAGGCCAGCTCCTGGAGCGCCGTCGAGCCCGCCTCGCGGATGTGGTAGCCCGAGATCGAGATCGTGTTCCAGCGCGGCACGTGCTTCGCCGCGAAGGCGAACTGGTCGGTGATCAGCCGCATCGACGGCCGCGGCGGGTAGATGTACTCCTTCTGCGCGATGTACTCCTTCAGGATGTCGTTCTGCAGCGTGCCCGAGACCCGCTTCTCGACGTCCACCCCCTGCTTCTCTGCCACCGCCAGGTACATGGCGAAGAGGATCGGCGCCGTCGAGTTGATGGTCATCGAGGTGGTGACCTCGCCGAGCGGGATGCCATCGAAGAGGGTCTCCATGTCCGCCAGGGTGTCCACCGTCACGCCGCACTTCCCCACCTCGCCGTTGGACATCGGGTGGTCCGAGTCGTAGCCGTAGAGGGTGGGCAGATGGAAGGCGACCGAGAGACCGGTCTGCCCCTGCGAGAGGAGATACTTGAAACGCTGGTTGGTGTCCGCCGCGGTGCCGAAGCCGGCGAACTGGCGCATCGTCCACAGCTTGCCCCGGTAGCCCGTGGGGTGGATGCCCCGCGTGTACGGATACTCGCCCGGGATGCCGATCGTCCCGAGGGGATCGACGTCCGCCACCTCCTCCGGCGTCACCAGGTGGGGAATCTCCATGCCCGAGACGGTCGTGAAGTCCTTCTTCCAGTACGGGGCCTGCGTCTCCGCCTTGGCCCGGGCCGCCTCCCAGCGCTGCCGCGCCGCGGCCATGGCCTCGACGGCGTCCTGCTTATAGACCGAATGGGCGGCGGGAACCGCCTCGTCAAGAATCGTCGGTTCCTGGTCCTTCACGGCCATGCTCGGAGCTCCTTTCATGGGCAGACGGGGACGGCGTCCCCCAAGCGCAGGCGTGACAAAGTATAGACGATGGGAGAACGCCCAGTTGGGGAGGCCCCCTGGGAGAAGAAAGATCTATAGACCGCCGGCCCTCGCCGCGCGGCGGACGCCTCAGCCGTTCGCCTTCAGCTCGCCGACGATCATCTGGATCTGCTGGTCGGGCTCGGATATCAGCGGGATGCTGCCGGCGCCGCGATGGCCACCGCCGCCGTAGCGGGCGGCGAGCTCGCCGACGTTGGTCTTGCAGGTCCGCCGGAAGATGCTGTGGCCGAGGAGCAGCATGGGGAAGGCGCGGTTCGGCCCCCAGTGGATGCGGGCGGAGACGTTGATCTCGGGGAACAGGGCGTAGACCAGGAAGCGGTTGCCGATGGGCGTGTGGTCGAGCTGGCGGAAGTCGGTGACCACGACGTTGCCGTCGATGCGGCTGTGGCGGCGCAGGTCCTGGCAGAAGCTCTCGTTCTCGCTCTCCAAGAGCTCGCAGCGCTTGCGGACGGAGGGGTCGGCCAGCACCTCGTCGACCGGCGTGCCGGCCTTCAGCAGGTCGGTGAGGTGGAGGAAGTAGCGCTCGAAGGTGCCGAGGCCGGTGCGGCCGTCGATGGTGAAGCCGAGCTTGATGAATCCCTGGGGATCGAGCACGTCGTCCGGCGTCAGGTTCGCCGAGTCCAGGCGGTCGGTCTGGTGGACCAGCTCCGCGAACTGCGGCATGGCCGCTTCCCCGCCGTAGTACTCGTAGACCAGTCGCGCCGCCGAGGGGGCCTGGGCGAAGGCGCCGCGGAAGGCCTCGGGGGGCACGTTGGGCGTCGCGGTGTGGAGATGGTGGTCGAACCACAAAGCGCAACCGGGATGGTACGGCAGGTTGGCGATGATGTCGTCCGGGCGGATGTTGGCCCGCCCGTCGCTGATGTCCTGGGGATGGATGAGGGAGATGCTGTTGACCTCTTCCTTGAGGGACAACAGCACGGCGCAAGCCAGACCGTCGAGGTCGCCACGAGTTACGAGTCGCATGATTTCGAGGGAGTTTAGCAGAAGTCGCGGGAGCCCGGGGAGCCTGGAGCCCTCACATGATCCGCGGGCCGGTGGTGGGGTCCGTATAGTGCTCGTCGAGCTCCAGGGTTTCGAGGACGAGGTCCCAGACCGGGGAGAAGCGGGCCAGGTCCACGGCCCAGAAATCCATGGTGAGGAGGGCCTGGACGGTCCGCCGGCGGGCGATGCAGAGGCGGGTCAGCGCCGGGCGCTTCTCCCCCGGATCGATGAAATGCCCCTGCTGCCAGGCGAGCTCCATGTCGAAGCGGCGGGCGTGAACGGGCGGGTCCCAGGCGTCGATGGTCCGCGTGCCGCCCTGGATCGCCGTCTGGAGGAGGGCGGCGAGCGGCAGGCCGGTCCAGTCGATCGGCGGGATGCGCATGTAAGACATGGCGATGACGCAGTTGTCGTTCGGCCACCGGCGGTCGCGGAACTTGATGCTGTCGGAATCCCCTCTCACCACCCAGGTGCGGGGATAGTCGAAGCGCACCGCGCCACGGTCGGCGACGAAGATCTTGCACCCCTCGCGGGACGTCCAGCCGTGGTTGTCCTGGAGCCGCAGGGTCTCCCTTTCATAGCGGGGCCGCTTCGTTTTCATCGTCGATCTCGAGCTTACAGCAGCCGGAGCTGCTCGGGTTTTCGGGGCCCGAGGACGGGCTCGCCGGGACGCTCGAGCAGCGCCTCCTCGACGTCGTCCAGGAAGGGCGAGGGGCGGGTCTCGGCCGTCTGCCCCCGCGAGGTCCGCCTGCGGCTGTGGAAGAGGAAAAGCCGCGCCCTGGCGCGGGTGATCCCCACGAAGAAGAGGCGGCGCTCCTCGGCGACATTGGTGTCTTTTTCAGGCCCGGCTTCCGGCCCGGCGCCGGGAAACGAGAACGGCAGGAGACCGTCCTCGCAGCCCACCAGGAACACCACCGGAAATTCCAATCCTTTCGACGCGTGCAGGGTGAGCAGCGACACCCCTTCCGCGCGCGGGTCCCAGGCGTCGACCTCGCCGCCGAGGGCGATCTCGGAGAGGAAGGCTTCGAGATCCGTCCCGGCGCGGATCGCCAGCGGCCGCAGCAGGTCGGCCGCCGCGAGGAGGGCCGCGGGGCCGGGCCCGGAGTCCCCGGAAGCGAGCTCTTCGACCGTCCGGTCCAGCAGGAGCTCGACCCGCTCCCCGTCTCCCGTGCGGCTCCGGAGCGCGGGGATCAACGCCCGCACGCCCGGCTGCTCGGCCAACGGACGATGGGAGCGCTTCTGGAACGGGATGCCCGCCCGGCTGAGCGCCTCGATCAGCGGCGGGGTCTGCGCCTCGGTGCGGTAGAGGATGGCCACGTCGCCGAAGGAGAGAGACGGCGCGTCCCCGGCCCCCACCCTCCCGCTGTCCAGAGAAAAGTGAGAGGTTCCGCCCAGGAGCCGTTCCAGGGTATGGACCACCAGCTCGGCCTCCGCCCGCTCGCTGGCCGCCCGCTGGACGACGATCCGCTCGTGCGTTTCATCATGAACGGCCACCAGCCGCCGCTCCGGCACCAGGCTCCCCGGCCGGATCGCCTGGCACGCCGCCTCGACGAGGGTGCGCGTCGAGCGATAGTTGCGGGTGAGGTGGACGACGCGGGCGCCCGGATAATCCTCGCGGAAACGGAGGAAGAAGCCGACCTCCGCTCCCCGGAAGCCATAAATCGATTGGTCCGGATCGCCGATGGCGCAGAGGTTCGCGTCCGGCGGCGCCAGCAGGCGGACGAGGGCGTACTGGAGGGCGTCGACGTCCTGATACTCGTCGATCGAGGTCCAGCGGAAGCGCTCCCGGTAGCGCTCCGCGAGGTCCGGCCGCCGCCGCAGGAGCGCCAGCGGCTTCAGGAGCAGATCGTCGAAGTCGAGGAGGCTCCGCCGCTCCAGGGCCGCTTCGTAGGCGGCGATCCGCTGGAGCAGCTCCGGAGCCGGTGCGGCGCCCCGTGCCCGCCCGCAGCGGACCTTTCCCATCTCCTCCAGGAGCCGCTCGGCCCTCGCGGGAGGGAGAGCGAAGAGATCGCGGACGATCTCCGCGCGCTCCAGCAGCGTCGCCACGCGAGGCTCTGATTCATCGCCGGAGGCAACGGCTTCATCGCGCAGGATCGCCAGTCCCAGGCCGTGGAAGGTCGCGACGGTCAGCCGTCCCATCGCCGCGGGCACCAGCGCGGCCAGCCGATCCTCCATCTCCGCCGCGGCCCGGCGGCTGAACGTCAACGCCAGACATTGCTCGGGAGGCGCTCCGCGCCCTTGGATCAGACGCGCCAGGCGATGCGTCAGCGTGCGCGTCTTTCCCGTGCCCGGCCCGGCGACGATGAGCAGCGGGCCGTCCACGCAATCGGCGGCGGCCTGCTGCTCGGGGTCGAGAAGGTTTCTCGCCGGGGACAGGGTTTTCGTAGGGGCGGGGCTCGTCCCCGCCCTGCCCGCGTCACTGATCCAATCGGTCGAAGAGGAGACCGCCCCCGCCCGGGCGGGGACCAGCCCCGCCCCTACGTTTTTCTCGAAAGTTGCCGGCCCGAACAGCGGCGCCACAACCGACCGGCCGCGGATCTCGTCCGGCGCGAACAGGCGGATCACTCCATACTCACCGTCGTAGCCCGCGTCGCGGTGGACCTTCCCGGCCCGCAACCGCGACAGGGCCTCGCGGAGGACCGGTCCGCCGGCCCGCTCCACGTCCTCCAGCGGCAGGCGCTCCAGGATGTCGATCTCGGGTCCCAGCTTGCCGGCGAGCTGCGAGGCGGCGTTCTCCACGGCGCGGGACTTGGGACCCACGCCCTGGATCTCCGAGAGCACCTCCGGCAGCGGCACCAGGCAGCGGAACGGCACCGGCCGCCGCGGCGGCGCCTCCTCGGGGCGGTCGGCGAGCTCCTCGACGCGGTGCATCACGCCCACGGTCAGCGGCTTGCCGCAGGCCGGGCAGCGCCCCTCCAGGCGGCGGGTCTCGGGAGGCTCCAGCCGCACGTTGCAGGCGCGGTGGCCGTCCAGGTGATACTTCCCCTCCTCGGGAAAGAACTCGACCGTGCCGCCGTACCCCTCCCCCGTCTCCAGCGCCCGCCGCATCGCGAAGTAGTCGAGATCCGTCGCGAAGGCGCAGGCCTCGCGCCCCAGCATGGGCGGCGAATGGGCGTCCGAGTTGCTGACCAGGGTGAAACGGTCGAGCCGCGAGACGCGCCAGTTCATCGGCGGGTCCGAGGAGAGCCCGGTCTCGACGGCGAAGATGTGCGGCGCCAGGTCGCCGTAGCACTCGTCGATCGAATCAAAACCGGATTTCGAGCCCAGCGCGGCGAACCAGGGGGTCCAGATGTGCGCCGGGATCAGGTAGGCGTCCGGCCCGGACGCCAGGGTGATCTCCAGCAGGTGCCGCGAGTCGAGCCCCAGGATCGGCCGGCCGTCGGAGGCGATGTTGCCGAGGGTGGCGAGCTTCTCCCGGAACCTCCCCGCCGTCTCCAGGTTCGCGGCGTAGATCAGGTGGTGGACCTTCCGCGTCCGGTCCCCCTTTTTGTAGATGGTGGAGATCTCCACCTCCAGCAGGAAGCGGGTGGGACCCTGGCAGGCGGCGGGGACGCGGCGCGCGATCTCCCGCTCGATCTCCGGCCGCAGCCGGAACAGCCCGGGCTCGGCGGGCACGAGCTTGGCGCGGATCTCCTCGAACCACGCCGGGTGCGTGAAGTCGCCGGTCCCCACGACGGTGATCCCCTTGCGCCGCGCCCACAGCGCGAGGTGCTCGAGATCCGCGTCCCGGCTGGTCGCCCGGGAGTATTTGGAGTGAACGTGGAGGTCGGCGTAGAAGGGCACGGTGACGGGAAGACGGAACGGCGAGACAGTACACCGTCCCGGCCGTTCTGTCTATCCGTGTCTTGTCGCGTCCAGGAGGTACGCCGGGGACGATGCGGGGGAAGACCGCGGGGCGTCCCTCTCTCTGTACACTGTTGCGCCGTGACGGAAACCCAGGCGATCCACGAAACGTTCTACGCCGTTATCCGGCGCATCCCTCTCGGACGGGTGGCGACCTACGGCCAGATCGCGGCGCTCGCAGGGCTGCCGCGCAGGGCGCGCCGGGTGGGCCAGGCCCTGCGCTCGACTCCGGAGGGGGTGGAAATTCCCTGGCACCGCGTCGTCAACGCGCAGGGCGCGATCAGCCCCCGCGGCGGCCTCGGCTGGGAGGAGGGCTACCAGCGCCATCTCCTGGAGGAGGAAGGGGTGGTCTTCAGCAAGAGCGGGAAGATCGATCTCGACCGCTTCGGCTGGGATCCGGAAGACCCCGTTTCCCGGCCGAAGCGTTCTCAGCGCTGAACCGCCTACTGGCCGGCGCCGAAGGTGTCGCAGCTCTGGATGCTGCCCGAGTCGAAGCCGGTCTTGAACCAGTGCGAGCGCTGCGCGGCGGAGCCGTGGGTCCAGGTCTCGGGGTTCACCTGTCCCGTGGTCTGCTTCTGGATGCGGTCGTCGCCCACGGCGGAGGCGGCGTTGAGGGCCTGATCGATGTCCCCGGCCTGGAGGATGCCGCGCTGCTGGGTCGAGTGCGCCCAGACGCCCGCGAGGCAGTCCGCCTGCAACTCGAGCTTCACCGACAGCGCTCTGGCCTGGCGCGGGTTGTCCTGCTGCTCCTGCTCGACCTTGCCGCTGATCCCCAGCAGCTTCTGCACGTGGTGCCCGACCTCGTGGGCGATGACGTAGGCCTGCGCGAAGTCGCCGGCGGCGCCGAAGCGGTCCCGCAGCTCGTTGTAGAAGGCGAGGTCGATGTAGACCTTCTCGTCGGCCGGGCAGTAGAACGGTCCCATCTCGGTCTGGGCGAAGCCGCAGCCGGAGCGGATGCCGCCGGTGAAGATGTCGAGCTTGGCGTGCCGGTAGGACTGCCCGTTCTGGGCGAAGATCTGGGTCCAGGTGTTCTGCACGTCCCGCAGAACGGCACCCACGTAATCGATCTCATGGGCCTCCGCGGGCGAGGTGCTCACCGGCGCGGACTGCCCCGCCGGGCTGCCGGCCGGCGCCCCGCCGCCACCGCCCACCAGGGCGAAGAAGTTGCGGTGGAAGATCAGGCTCAGCAGCAGCAGGACGACGAAGCCGCCGATTCCTATCCTCCCGACGCCGAAACCCCCGCCACCGCCGGAGCTGCCCCGCATGTCTTCAACGTCAGGATTCGGCTCACCCGGTGTCCAGCGCATTTGAAACCTCCTGCCCTGAGGCAAAGAGACGTGTGTTGATGGGGAGGAGGGCCGGTCAACGGACGACGGGTCGCCGGTCTCCGCTGCTCGCCTGCTCTGCGAATCCCGTGCCTGGAAGAATTACTGCGCTTTCCCAGATGACGGCGAAGCGCTGAGCGCCGGCCCCAGCGCCGGGATGGCTCCCGCCACCCGGCAGCGAGCCCAGACCTGGCCGCCGGCGACCCCGATTCCCAAGACGCGGATGGGCTCGACCCGCACGTCTCCCTTCACGCCCGGAGGGAACAGGTCCCGGACGGCGCGGGCGGTCTGGCGCTCCGCCTGCGCGAGGAGCGGCGCGAGGTCGAGATGGGCGGATTTCTGGAGCTTCGCCAGCAGCTCGGCGCGGTGCAGGCGATCCGCCATCCGCAGGAACAGGCCACCGGAGGCGAGGTCGTACTCGAGATCGGCCAGGCGCAGCACGCGCGTTCCCGGATCGACTGCGGGATGGCCGCGCAGGACCAGCCGGCCGTCGCGCCCGCCGGTCTGGAAATCGACGGCGAGGACCAGCTTGTCCCCGTCCACGCCCAGCCCCGCGCCGGTGATCTCCAGCTCCCTGCCGCGGCCGATCCGGAAGCGCTTCCCCCGCAGCTCCCGGTCCACCCATCGCGACAGCTCTCCGGGCGAGGCTGCGACGGGCACCTCCACCGCGAAGCCGCCGGCCCGTTCCGCGTCGATCCGCAGCGGCGGCAGGAGCGCCACGGCCGGAGAGGCCACGGCCGCGCCCAGCACCAGCGAGATCTGGCCCGCGATCCCGATGCCGGTATGGAGCGCGCCGTCCTTCCCGGTGACGCGGGCGAGCGAGATCTCCAGCGGCTGGAAGCGGACCCAGAGATTCTCGCCCGCCGCGGCCCGGCGGGCGACGTGGAGCGAGCGCCACGCCTCCTCGGCCTGCCGCCGCAGGGCGAGGTCGGCCAGCAGCCGCCTGGCCGCCTGCTGAAGCTCGCGGTCGAGGATGGGATTGAGCTGCCCCTCGAGGAAGCTGCGGACGCTCACGGAGAAGACGTTCAGCACGTTGAGGTCCGCCCGGTCGAGCTCGACGCGCGCCGTCGGCCGCGGATCGGGCCGCCAGTCCGGGGTGATCGACAGCGAGGCCGTTCCCAGCACGCGGCCGGAGATCTCGACCGTCTCCTGGACGGGAACGCCGGCGAGCCGGCCGCCGATCGTGAGGCTCCCCTTCACCGGGAACGAGAAGGTGAGCCGCTCTCCTGATTTGCCCCCGAAGCCGACCTCCACCGGTCCCCGCTCCAGGGTATAGCGGTAGAAGTCGTCCTGGAGCGCGGCGGAGATCTCCTGCCTGCGCTCGTCGCTCACCCGCGGCGGCAGGCTCGCCTCGACGATCCGCCGCACCTCGGCGAGCGGGATCGCCACCGGAAAGAAGAAGGACGCCCGTCCCCCCTCCGCCGGCCCGAGGACGGATGCCGGGGCCACCGGAGCCGGCGGCGGGGCCTGGACCCGCGCGCCGGAGCATCCGGCGAGGAGGGTGACGGCCAGGAGGAGGGGAAGCTTGCGGGTCACGAGAAGCGGATTGTACGTCTCGCGCCGGCAGGATTTCGCCCTGGGCGCGAAGAGTTATACGGTTCGGAACGTGACGCGGGAGGAGACGCCATGACCAGCCTCGAGGGAGCCAAAGTCGTCATCGCCGGCGGAGCCGGCGGCGTGGGAGAAGGAGTCGTGCGGGCGCTGCTCAAGCGCGGCGCGCGCGTGCTCGCGACGTCGCGGAGCGAGGAGAAGCTGCGCGGCCTGGAGACGTACTGCAAGGACATCGCGACCGGCGAGCTGCTGACGGTCGCCGGGGATCTCGGCGACGAGGAGTCGGCGCGGGCGCTGCAGAGCGAGATCTACGCCCGCTTCCGCGAGCTCGACGTGGCGGTGGCCTCCCTCGGCGGCTGGTGGCAGGGCAAGCCGCTGACCAGCGTCGACATGGCGACCTGGGAGCGCATCCTGCGAGAGAACCTCACCTCCCACTTCCTCGCCCTCAAGATGCTCGTCCCCCTCCTCCACCCGAAGACCGGCAGCTACGTCCAGATCAACGGCTTCAGCGCCGAGCAGCCCTACCCCATGGCGGGCCCGGTGGCGATGGCCGGTGCGGCGCAGAAGTCGCTGGCGCTGACCCTGGCTGAGGAGCTGAAGCCGACCGGCATCCGCGTCTACGAGCTGATCCTGGGCCCCATCCGGACGCGGCAGCGCCAGGGCCGCGGCCATGGCCAGCCGGACTGGTACACGCCGGAGGAGATCGGAGACCACATCTCGGGGCTCGTCACCCGCCGCGACGAGGAGATCGTCCACCGGCTGCTGAGCAAGCGGGACGCCTGGCAGGTGAACTGAGCCCGGGAGACGTCTCAGGGCAAGATACCTCAAATCACGACGGCGGGCTTCCCCTCCCGCTTCAGCCGGGCGTTGAGCGCGGCCAGCTCCTGCTTCAGCGCCTCCCAGGCCGCCAGGGTGGCGGCGAGCGTCGGCTGGAGCTTGTCGAAACCCGCCACCACGTCCGGCGACGGCGCGGCGTCGGCGCCGTCCACCGCCGTGGCCAGCTTGTCGAGCGTCTCGCCCACGGAGCGCAGGGTGTCGAGCTTCTTCACGGGAGGCCCGAACGGCTTGCCGCCGGAGAGGTCGAGCGCGCGCGCCTTCAGCGCGTCGATCGCCTGGGCCGTCTCCGCGCTCGCTCCCTTGCGCCGGTCGTCGAGCGCCGCCATCAACGCGTCGTTCTGGTGGGTGGCGGCGATGACCCGGGTCCGCGCCGCGTCGATGCGGCGCGCCAGCGCGAATTGCCCGGCATAGGCCGCGGGCGGCAGCGACAGGCGCGGATCGGGCGCGACGGTGAGCGGCTGGGAGAGACGCGTCCCGCCGGCGTCCAGGACGACGGTATAGCGGCCGGGCGGCGCCCAGGCGCCGTCCGCGTAGGCATCCTCGGCGGCGGGCGCCGGATAGCGCAGCGGCCAGACGAAACGGTGCAGGCCGGGCGCCGCGGAGAGCGTCGAGGGCGTCCGCACCCATTCGGGAGCGGTCTTCAGCTTGGAGAGATCGCTCTTCGGCGCCGGTTCCGCGCTGCTGTAGCGGCGGACCAGCCCGCCGCGCTCGTCGCGGATCTCCAGCGTCACCGGCGGCTTCGCTCCGGCCTTCAGCAGGTAATCGATGAACGCTCCCGCGGGCGGGTTGGCCGCCACCGCCTCGTCTTTCGGCATCGGCGAGCCGATGAAGCCGGCAACGCGCAGCCGGATCGCCGGCGCCGGCGCGAACAGCCAGGCGGACGCCCGCTCGACCTCCGGGTTCACGTCGGCGCCGAGCTGCCGCAGCGGCGTCATGTCGTCCAGCACCCAGAAGGCGCGGCCGTGGGTGGCGATCACCAGGTCCTCGCCGTGAATCTCGAGGTCGCGCACCGAGGTCACCGGCAGGTTGGCCTGCAGCGGCTGCCAGTGATCGCCGTCGTCGAAGGAGACGTAGACCCCCTTCTCCGTGCCGGCGTAGAGCAGGCCCTTGCGCACCGGGTCCTCGCGCACGGCGTTGACGAAGCTGCCGTCCGGAATGCCGCCGGCGGCGAGCCGCCAGGTCCGGCCGCCGTCGTGGGTGCGGTAGATGTAGGGCTTGACGTCGTCCAGCCGGTGGCGGTCGACGGCCGCGTAGGCGGTCTCGGAATCGAAATGCGAGGTCTCGAGAATCCCCACCTTGGACCAGGGCGTGAGCCCCGCCGGTCCCGAGGGGGTGACGTCGGTCCAGTGCGCCCCCTCGTCCCGGGTGCGCCAGATCAGGCCGTCGTCGGTGCCGGTCCAGAGGTCGTGATCGGCGGTCCGCGACGGTGCGATGGCGTAGATCACGCCGAGGCGCGGGCCGGTTCCCGGGTTGTTGGCCGCCGTCACCGGGTCGAGATTGGCCGGCGTGCCCGGGTTCTCCCGCGTCAGATCGGGGCTGATGACCGTCCAGTGCTCGCCGCCGTCCTCGGTGCGGAAGAGACGCTGGCGCGAGAAGTACAGCACGCGCGGATCGCGGTGCGAGAACACCAGCGGCAGCGTCCAGGCCTCGCGGTACAGATCGGGATAGGCCAGCGTGGGATCGACCGAGCGGGTCTGCCAGGTCCGCAGGTCGAGCCTCTCCACGCGGCTGCCGAAGATCACGTCGGGATCTCTCGGATCGGGCGCGATGTTGTCGCTCTCGCCGCCGGCCGTGGTCTCGCGGAAGTGGGTGATGTTGATGCCATCGTCGGTGCTGGTGCGGCTGGGAACGCCGGCGGCGCCGGAATCCTGCTGCGCGCCGTAGACCCAGTAGGGAAAACGGTTGTCGGTGGCGACGTGGTAAAACTGGCCGGTCGGCTGGTTGAACCAGGAGCTCCAGGTCGCGCCGCCGTCGATCGAGACCACCGCGCCCTGGTCCACGCCGAGGATGCGCCGCTCCGGATTCCGCGGATCGATCCAGAGCTGGTGATAGTCGTCGCCGCCCGGCGCGCCCTTGGCCGGCACGAAGGTCCTGCCGCCGTCGTCCGAGCGGTACAGTGCGATGTTGCAGGAGTAGACGACATCGGGATTGCGGGGCTCGACCGTGATGCCTCCGAAGTACCAGCCGCGTCCCCAGACGCGGTCGTCGCCGCTCATGCGGGTCCAGCTCGCGCCGCCGTCGTCCGAACGGTACAGACCGCCGACGTCCACCGCGTCCACCATCGCGTACACCCGCTGCGGCCGGCTCGGCGCCACGGCGAGGCCGATGCGCCCCGGCTTGGCGGGGAGGCCGTGGCCGGCGAGCGGCGTCCAGTGATCCCCGCCGTCGGTCGACTTGTAGACGCCGCCGCCCGGGCCGTTGGAGGGCGGATAGATGTGCCAGGGGGTGCGCCGCGTCTGCCACAGGGCGGCATAGATCACCGCCGGATTTCCCGGCTCGAAGGCGAGATCGATGGCGCCGGTGTCGTCGTCCCGGCCGAGCACCTTCTGCCAGGTCCTGCCGCCGTCGCGGGAGCGGAACACGCCGCGCTCGGGATTGGGGCCGTAGGGATGCCCCAGCGCCGCGACGTAGACGACGTCCGGATTCCCGGGATCGACCAGCACGCGGCCGATCTGCCGCGAGTCGGCGAGCCCGATGTGGGTCCAGGTCTTCCCGCCGTCGACGGACTTGTACATGCCGTCGCCCTGGGCGATGTCCGAGCGCATGTCCGCCTCGCCCGAGCCGACGTAGATCACGCGCGGATTCGAGAGCGCGACGGCCAGCGCGCCGATCGAGCCGACCGGCTGCGAATCGAAGATCGGCCGCCAGGTCCGGCCGGCATCGCCGGTCTCCCAGACGCCGCCGTTGACGGCGCCGAAGTAGAAGTGGTCCGGCTCTCCCGGCACCCCGGTGACGGCGAGGACCCGCCCCCCGCGGAAGGGCCCGATCAGGCGCCAGTGCAGGTCCTGGAACATCGCCGGATCGACCGCGAAAGCGGCGGAGCTGATCAGCCAGAGAACGGCGTAGAACAGACGGCGTAGAGGCATGGACGATCTCCGTGCGGGTAGGACGCGACCGGTTTGGACGGGGATCATCATAGACTCTCTCCCACGCCATGGGAGAGACCGCATGAGAAAGCCCGCTCTCGTCCTCCTCACCCTCGCGCTGCCGGCGACCGCCGCCGCTCCGCTGCGGGCCAACGTGGTGTTCAACTGGCCGCCGCCGGTGGAATTCAGCGTCTTCGCCGAGAGCTTCGAGCCGCGGGCGACCGCGCTCCCGTTCCAGCCCGGCCTCGACGTGAGCCTGGGCAGCGCGACCGGCTTCGGCGCCGCGCTCACCACCGAATGGACCGGTATCCTGTCGACCACCTTCACGGCGAGCTACGCCCGGCCCGGAATCCGGCTCTCGGGGACCGCGGCGACCTCGACGGACGGCGGCGACCTCGCGGTGCTGCCGCTCGCCGCCATGGCGCAGATCCGTTGCCGGCCGCTCGGCCGCGCCACCCCCTACGCCGAGGCGGGCATCACCTATCTGCTGGTTCCGGGCTCGACGGTGAAGCCGGCCCTCGCCGCGGCCGGGATCGCCAGCCTGCGGCGCCCCGATCACATCGCGCTGATCACCGGCGCCGGGCTCAAGATCGGCCTGAAGGGCCACTGGCTCGCCGATCTCAACGCGACCTATCTGCCGTTCTCCCAGTCGATCTTCCCCGCCACGCGCTCCGGGCAGGTCCTGAAGACGCAGAGCCTCGACATCCACCCGCTGGCGATCGCCGCCGGGCTCGTCTACCGCTTTTAACCGGTGCTTCTAGGGTGTCGACCCGCTCCACTTGGATGGGTCGCCGAGCTCCCAGCCGTCGTTGAACAGCGGCGTGGCGCGCGTGCAGTTGCCGGCGAAGCTGAAGCGGTCGCCGCCGGCCACCATCTGGAAATCGGTGACCTGCAGGGCTCGGAGGTCGAGCGGACCCAGGAGGCCGCTCCACTTGGCGGTGGTGAACTGGTCGCTCTGGGCGGTGAGGGCGATGGTGCCGCCGTCCGCCAGCAGGATGCCGTACTTCTGCATCGCCCGTGCGACCACCCGGGCGCCCTCGGTCGGCAGGCTCTGGACCGGATAGTCCGCCCGCAGCCGCAGCCGCGATCCGTACGGCGGCGCCGTCGCCGGACCGCTGGTCGGGTTGGTGGAGTGCGTCGCCGGATGCACGTACACCAGCCGGCGCATGCGGCTGTTGGGAAGGATGAAACGGATCGCGTGATCGATGTGCCCGGCCGCGACCTCGTCGGCGTTGAACAGCAGCGGCGCGATGGGGAAACCCGCGGCGTCGGCGCTGGTGCAGTCCTGGCCGCGTCCCGCCGCCGGATAGGTGAGATTCATGTTCCACACGGCGAGACAGCCGCCCGAGAACGCGCCGGTCGCGATGCTGCCGGCGAGGTTCGCCCGCCACATCTCGTAGAGGCGGTGGGTGGGCCGGTGCACGACGATCAGGTGGCAGTCGCCGTTGCCGGCGCACTGATAGCCGGTCTCCCCTCCAGAGCGCCGCCGGCGGGCAGCGGCACCTGGGCGGAATCGCAGTCGGGATCGTAGAAATCCACCGTGGGCGTGAAGCTGCGGAAGACGGCCGAGGCGTCGGCCTCCAGCACCTCGATCGAGAAGTCGATCTGCATCCGCCCGCCGCCCCAACCTCCCACGCTCGCCAGCCAATTGACGACGGCGGCCGACTCGCCATCGACCGGGGCGCTCGAGACGTCCTGGTACCAGGGAGCGTCCGCCGGGAAGTAGGGGCCGTGTCCGGCGGCCGGAGTCTGGGCCTCGCCCATCCCGGCAAACAGGACGAGACCCAGCAGCACGCCCGTCAGCAGAGGCTTCCATGCTCGGGTTGCCATAAGGCCATTCTACCGGAATCCTACTGCTTGTCCCCGCCCCCCTGATCCTGGGATTCGCTGGCGTCGCGCCGGTCCTTGTCCAGGCTGTTCATGGCATCGATCTTCTCCTGCTCGGAGCCTTCCATGTTGCGGACCTCTTCCGACTTGTGATCGATCTCGGCGGCCTTGTCCTCCAGCTTGCGGGTGCGATCGGCTTCACTCGACGTGGAAGCGGAGCCCGATCCCCCATGGGACGAGCCGAGCCGGTCGCAGCCCCAGGCCACGGGGAGCAGCAGCGCGAGCAGGGGCAGGACGAGCCACGACAGCGGACGGCGTACACGGCTCCCGTTCATGGAGGCCTCCTGGATTCGAACTGGGTTCAAGACTCTGGCGCCAGCTTAGCACGGAGCCGGAGATCGGGCCGCTGTGAGATCATCCGCTCCGCCATGGCCCTGACCTCCACCGTCTACAACTTCGACGTCGAGCTCGCGGACTCCGACCGCGGCGTCTACGAGACGCTCGCGATCCGCGCCGCCCTCCACCCCTCGGAGACCGGGGAGTACCTCTGGACGCGCGTCCTCGCCTACTGCCTCGAGTACGAGGAGGGGATCGTCTTCTCGAAAGGGCTCTCCGACGGCGACGAGCCGGCGCTCTGGGTGCGCGACCCCGCCGAGCGCGTCAAGGCGTGGATCGAGATCGGCACGCCCGACGCCGCGCGCCTCCACAAGGCGTCCAAGGCGGCGGACCGGGTCGCCGTCTACACCCACAAAGACCCCCGCTCCCTGCTCCGCCAACTCGCCGGCGAGCGCATCCACCGCGGCGAGGAGATCCCCATCCACGCCGTCGACCGCCAGCTCCTCCAGGATCTCGTGGCCATCCTCGACCGGCGCATGAAGCTGCACCTGTCGGTGACCGGCGGGCATCTGTACGTGGATGTGGGGGGACGGAGCCTGTCGGGGGCGGTGACGGAGCACCGGATCGGGTGAGCGCCGGAGATTGACTACTTCCGGATCAAGGGGATGGTGGTGCCGTCCTCGTACAGGGCTACGACCTGCTCATCTCGCCAGATGTGGACGGGGCGTCCGGCGCGCCAGTGCTCTGCGATGGCTGCGGCCACAGCTTCCTTCATCGCCCGCTCGGCCTTGATGGCCATCGGGGGCAAGGTGGTTTCCGGGTTTGAATCCTTCATTGTGGCCGCGCTCCTGCTCGGATTCTACCGAACGTCATCGAATCTAGCACGATAGGAGGCTGGTCCTCGACTCGTAAGGCGACAAGCCTCGGGGTAGATTCTGAGGTGTCGAAGATCAGGTAGGTATCGAGGAGAGGCTGGTAGAGATGGAAGAAGTTGGACAGCCCTCTCGTAAATCGGCGGCGAACTGTCTCCTCAGGAACAAAATGGCCGCCCGACAGGACGCGATCACGAACCCTTTCCACGGCAAGCTCTGGGGTCGGAAGCCATAAGAAGAAAATATGCGTCCGATAGCCTACATTCCGCAGCTTGGTCAGCAGAGCCATCTGGCTCCGGCCGGCCAGGGTTGTTTCGAATCCGAAATCGACGCGGGTTTGAGCCAGCGCTTCGATCCGTCCCAGCATGAGCCGTCCCGCCTCGATAGCGAGGCTCTCCGGGTTGAACGGCGAAAGGCCCGCGGCGATCAGGTCCGCGTTGACGAACTCTCTACAGTCTGCATAGTCCGGCAAGAACAGGCGGGCGAAGGTGCTCTTGCCCGCTCCGTTGGGACCCGCGACGATGTAGACGTTCGGTCGGTTTGCCTCGGCCACGGACTGCCATGATTCCACGCGAGGTATGCAGGGCGCCAGTCCGCTTACACGCCAAACCAACGGAGGATCTTTCAATGACCGACTTCAACACCTCTCTGGGCCTGCGCCCCGGCGATGATCCCGGCACGCTGATCCTCGATCCCCGGCCGGAGCATCAGGTCGCGCCGGACGTGGTCCATTTCGCCATTCTGACCACTCTGGCGGAGATCTCGGCCGCCAGCGCCGTGGGCGCGCCGGTGGTGCCCGCGACGGCCACCGTCCATCTCCTCTCCCGCGCCCGCCTCGCGCCGCTGGTCGGGAAGGGACGGCTGTTGCGAAAGGGCAAGCGCCTGGCGGTGGCGGAGGGGGAGGTGACCCAGGACGGCCAGCTCGTGGCCAAGGCGACCGTGCAGTTCGCGGTCCTCGGGTGAATCCCTACGCCTCCAACGGCGGCTTCATCACTCCCTTGGCGCGGGCCTTGAGGAAGTCCCGGTTCATGCGGGCGATGAAATCGATCGAGATCTCCTTCGGGCAGACCGCCTCGCACTCGGCGTAGTTCGAGCAGTAGCCGAAGCCCTCCCGGTCCATCGTCTCGACCATGGCGAGGGCGCGGTCGTAGCGCTCGGCCTGGCCCTGGGGCAGGAGGCTCAGGTGCGAGACCTTGGCGGAGGTGAAGAGGTTCGCCGCGCCGTTCGGGCACTGGGCCACGCAGGCGCCGCAGGCGATGCACTGGGCGGCGTCGAAGGCGCGGTCGGCGAGCGGCTTCGGCACCGGGATCAGGTTGGCTTCTGGAGCGCTGCCGGTGGAGACCGAGATGAAGCCGCCGGCCTGCACGATGCGGTCGAAGGCGCCGCGGTCCACCACCAGGTCCTTGATCACCGGGAACGCCCGCGACCGCCAGGGCTCGACGTGGAGCACGTCGCCGTCCTTGAAGTGCCGCATGTGGAGCTGGCAGACGGTGGTGCCGGGCAGCGGCCCGTGCGCCTCGCCGTTGATCATGAAGCCGCAGGAGCCGCAGATCCCCTCGCGGCAGTCGTGCTCGAAGGCGACCGGCTCCTCGCCCTGGGCGGCGAGGCGTTCGTTGAGAACGTCCAGCATCTCGAGGAACGAGGCGTGCTCGTTGACGTCCTGGATCTCGTATCTGACCATGCGCCCCTCGTCCGCGGGGCTCTTCTGACGCCAGACGTGGAGGGTCAGGTTCATTTACTTGTAGCTCCTTTGGCTGGGCTTCACGTACTCGAACTCCAGCGGCTCCGTGCGGCGCGTCGGAGCCTTGCCCACCCCGTTCCATTCCCAGGCCGAGACGAAGGAGAAGCGCTCGTCGTCGCGCAGCGCCTCGCCGTCGGGGGTCTGGTGCTCCTCGCGCAGGTGGCCGCCGCACGACTCGTCGCGGTCCAGGGCGTCGATGCACATCAGCTCGGCGAGCTCGAAGAAGTCCGCCACCCGGCCGGCCCGCTCCAGCTCCTGGTTGAGCTGATCGGGGCCGCCGACGATCCGGAGGTTGCTCCAGAACTCCTCGCGCAGCGCCGGGATCAACTGCAGCGCCTTGCGCAGGCCCGCGGCGTTGCGGGCGATGCCGCAGTAGTCCCACACGATGCGGCCGAGCTCGCGGTGGAATGAGTCGGGGCCGCGCTTGCCGTCGATCGACAGCATCCGCCGGATGCGCTCGGCGACCTCCGCCTCGGTGCGGCGGAAGGCCTCCGTGTCGGTCGACAGCGCCTCGCCCAGGTGGCCCGCTAGGTAGTCGCCGATCGTGTAGGGGATGACGAAGTAGCCGTCGGCGAGCCCCTGCATCAGCGCGCTGGCGCCGAGGCGGTTGGCGCCGTGGTCGGAGAAGTTGGCCTCCCCCAGCGCGTAGAGCCCGGTGAGGTTGGTCATCAGGTTGTAGTCCACCCACAGACCGCCCATGGTGTAGTGGGGCGCCGGGTAGATCCGCATGGGGACCACGTACGGGTTCTCGCCGGTGATCTTCTCGTACATCTCGAACAGGTTGCCGTAGCGCTCCTCGATGGTGTTCTTGCCCAGCCGCCGGATGGCGTCCGCGAAGTCGAGGTAGGCGCCGTTCTTCTGCGGTCCCACGCCCAGCCCCTCGTCGACCACCGTCTTGATGTTGCGGGCGGCGACGTCGCGGGGCACGAGGTTGCCGAAGCTCGGGTACCGGCGCTCCAGGAAGTAGTCGCGGTCGGCCTCCGGGATCTGGTCGGGCGAGCGCTCGTCCTTCGGGTCCCTGGGCACCCAGACCCGGCCGTCGTTGCGCAGCGACTCGGACATCAGCGTCAGCTTCGACTGGTAGTCGCCCGAGGCCGGGATGCAGGTCGGATGGATCTGCGTGAAGCAGGGGTTGGCGAACAGGGCGCCGCGGCGGTGGGCCCGCCAGGCGGCGGTGACGTTCGACCCCTTGGCGTTGGTCGACAGGTAGTAGACGTTGCTGTAGCCGCCGGTCGCCAGCACCACGGCGTGGCCGGCGTGGCGGTCGATCGTCCCGGTCACCATGTCGCGGGTGATGATGCCGGTGGCGCGGCCCTTCTCGTCGATCACCACGTCGAGCATCTCGGAGCGCGGGAACATCCTGACCTTGCCGGCGGCGATCTCCTTCTCCAGCGCCTGGTAGGCGCCGAGCAGGAGCTGCTGGCCGGTCTGGCCGCGGGCGTAGAAGGTGCGGGAGACCTGCGCGCCGCCGAAGGAGCGGTTGTCGAGCAGGCCGCCGTACTCGCGGGCGAAGGGCACGCCCTGCGCCACGCACTGGTCGATGATGTTCACCGATACCTGGGCGAGACGGTAGACGTTGGCCTCGCGGGAGCGGAAGTCGCCGCCCTTGACGGTGTCGTAGAACAGCCGGAACACGCTGTCGCCGTCGTTGTGGTAGTTCTTGGCGGCGTTGATGCCCCCCTGCGCCGCGATCGAGTGGGCGCGGCGGGGGGAGTCCTGGAAGCAGAAGCACTTCACCTCGTAGCCGAGCTCGGCGAAGCTCGCCGCGGCCGAGGCGCCGGCGAGGCCGGAGCCCACCACCAGGATCGAGAACTTCCGCTTGTTGTTGGGATTGACCAGCTTGAGATGCCCTTTGTGCTCGTCCCACTTGTGCTCCAGGGGACCGGCGGGGACCTTGCTGTCGAGCGTCGTCATCGTGGTCATCGTCGTCGTGGCCATGGGCGAGCGCTCCTAACGGACCAAGCCGGTCAGCACGGCCAGGGGAAACGAGATGTTGCCGAGCGTGATGATCCAGGCGAAGGCGTGGGCGAAGCCGCCGCGCCAGGCGTTGAAGCGCGGCTGGTTCCACCCCAGCGACTGGAACAGGCTCCAGAGCCCGTGGTAGAGGTGGAAGCCGAGCGCCACCTGCGCCAGGATGTAGAACAGCGACACGTACCAGACCGAGAAGCTGGCCACCACGTTGTGGTAGACGTCCCCCGCGATGAAGTTGGGGTTGACGGCGCCGAAGGTCAGGTCCAGCAGGTGATAGATGACGAACAGCAGGACGATCACGCCGCCCCAGCGCATCGTCCGCGAGGCGTAGGTGGTGTGGATCTTCGGCCGCACCGCGTAGCCGCGCGGCCGCGCCGTCCGGCTCATCCGGGTGAGCTGCCAGGCCGCCCAGATGTGGAGGACGACGGCGGCCAGCAGGACGAGGCGGGCGATCCACAGCAGGACGTAGGCCGGCACCGCCGGCTCCCCCACGTGGCGCAGGAAGACGCCGTAGGAATTCAGGAACTTCGGCCCCTCGTACATCTTGAGGTTGCCGAGCATGTGGACGAGGACGAAGCCGAAGAGGAGGATGCCGGTGACGGCCATCACCGCCTTCTTGCCCACCGCGGATCGATAGAGATCAGAGAACCAGGACATGGGTTTTCCTCATCGGAAGCTCGGACCGCCTCCTATCCTATGCCAGGCTCTCCGACTTTGTGAAACCTGTCACAAGGCGGGGCCGCGACGGCGGCGGCGGCGGCGCGGGCGGGCGCCCGCCTCGCTCTCGGCGGGCGCCTTGAGCGGCGGCCGGCGGCGCGCCGCGGCCTGCCAGGCCGCGAGCGCCTCGGCCCCCTCGCCGGTCGCCCGGACGAGGATCTCGAACAGCAGCAGGGCGTCGTCGAAGTAGGGCTTGCGGGCGAACTTCAGCCGCTCGTGGGGGGAGCCGTAGGGCTCGCACAGGCGCTGGAAGCCGAGCAGGGCATGGTAGACCTGCTGCGATCGCACGTTGGAGAGCGTCAGGCGGGCGAAGAACGGGGCGATCTCCTCCTGGATCATGGCCTCGATCTCCGCCCGGGTCATCGGGCGGCCGCTCGAGGACTCGACGTCCAGGCGCCGGAGCATGACCTTCGGCAGCAGCAGCGCGGCGAGCAGGCCGGAGTCCGGCAGCGGCCGGTCCTCGGCCACCATGCCGTCGATCACCGGCAGGATCTGCCCGAAGTCCCCCAGTCCCCGCGCCCCCGCCGACAGCATGGCGTAGGCCTCGGGGAGCAGGACCTGGAGCAGGTCGAGCTCCAGCATCCACTGCATGGCGGCCCCGGCGCGGCCGCACTTCATGAGCTGGATGATCTCCTCGGTCACCCGCGCCGGGGAGGCCTTCTCCAGCTCCCGGCTGTGGCGGTGGATCGCCTCCTGCGTTTTGGTCTCGATGCCGAACCCCAGCCGGCCGGCGAACTCGCAGGCGCGCAGCATCCGTACCGGGTCCTCGCGGAAGCGCAGGTCCGGATCGCCGATGGCGCGGATCAGCTTGCGCTCGAGGTCCTCGATGCCCCCCACGTGGTCGATCACCGAGTAGTCGGCGACGTTGTAGAACAGGGCGTTGACCGTGAAGTCGCGCCGGAAGGCATCCTGCCGCGGGGTGCCGTAGGTGTTGTCGCTGGTGATCAGCAGCTCCCCCGGCTCCCCCCGCTGCTCCTCCGGATCGGGGTCGCGCCGGAAGGTCGAGACCTCCACCACGCCGCCGTCGTGGAAGAAGACGTGGACCAGCCGGAAGCGCCGGCCGATGATCCGCGAGTTCGAGAACAGCCGCCGGATCTCGTTCGGCTTGGCGTTGGTGCCGATGTCGAAATCCTTGGGCGTGCGGCCCATCATCAGGTCGCGTACGCTGCCGCCCACCAGGTAGGCGAGATACCCGGAGTTGTGCAGCCGGTAGAGGACCTTGAGGGCGTTCTTGTCGATCTCCCGGCGGGAGATCGGGTGGTCGGAGCGAGCCAGGATGCGCGGCTCTAGCTCGGCGTTTTCGGTCACGGACGGATTATAAGGGGCGGGGACAGGCATCGTTAAACGGCTATATCTTGCAACGCAAAGGGTTTAGCGCGGCTCCGCCAACGGCGGAGGGCGCAGGGGAGACTCTATCGGGGTGACGTCGGGGAGGCAAGGAAAAAAGAGGGCCGGGGCGGGCGGAGGGCATTAAAACCCGCCCCGGCACCGGAGGGAGAGGAGAATCCTTTCGGTGTCGGCGTCGCGGTGCTTCGGAGCACCCGCGGTCGCCGTGTCGTTCGTTCTCAAAGACGCCGCCGGCTCTCTTTCGTCCCCGTCTCTCGCTTCCACCCGGCGCTTGGATTCCCTAGGTTCCACGATCCGTGCCAGGGGTGCCAGAGATCAGAGGATCTTTTATTTTCAATGGTTTGAGGAAGGGAACGGGCGGCGGGAGCGCACGGCGGGACGGACGCCTGTCCCCAGCCGATGACGGAGGTGGAGCCTGCGGGGGACTGCGCCTCAATCCGCGCAGCCTGTAGGGTGCGCTGCGCGCCTTCAACGGCGGTTCTGGTGCGCGCAGCGCACCCTACGCACGCCGTCGATCCGGCTCAGCTCAGCCGCGTGACGATGTCGATCCTGGACTCCAGGGTGCGGTGGACGGGGCAGCGGTCGGCCATCTCCAGCAGGCGCTGGCGTTGCTCCTCGGTGAGGGCGCCGAGCACCTCGATCTCCCGGTCAATGCGGTCGATCCTCCCCTCCTTGACGTCACAGCGGGCGCAATCCGCGGCGTGGATCTTGGCGTGGTGGAGCCGCACGCGGACGCCTTCCAGGGGAATCGCCTTGCGGTCGGCGTACAGGCGCAGCGTCATCGACGTGCAGGCGCCGAGCGCGCCCAGCAGCAGATCGTAGGGGGTCGGCCCGAGATCGGTACCTCCGACCTCCTTCGGCTCGTCGGCCATGAACCGGTGGCCATGGGCCACGACCTCCTGCGCCAGGCCGGCGGCCCCTCCCACCACCAGCACGTCCCCTTCTTTCCCCACCGGCGCGGCGTCCGTCTCCAGCCTCTCCAGATACCGTCCCGCCCAGGCGGCCAGCACCTCGCCGGCGTAGCGGGCGTCGCGCTCGTGGCTCAGCAGGTGGTCCGCCGTGTCGAGAGAGATGAAGCTCTTGGGATGCCTCGCCAGCTCGAACAACCGCCGGGCGTGATCGATGCCGACGACGTTGTCCACGGGGGAATGGAGGATCAGGAGCGCCCGGTGGAGCCTTTCGAGGACACCCCGGAGATGGTCCTCCATGGGAGCCCCGATCGTGGACACGGCGCGGGCCTCGGGGATGCGCGCCGCCGCCGCCAGCACGGCGGCGCCGCCACGGCTGTGCCCCACCAGCAGGCGCGGCGCCTCGCGCTCGCGGCGCAGGAAGTCCGCCGCCGCCACCACCTCGTCCACGTTGGAGGCGAAACCGGTCGCCGCGAAATCCCCCTCGCTCTCGCCCGCGCCGGTGAAATCGAACCGCAGCACGGCGATCCCTTTCGCGACCAGCGCGCCGCTGATCCAGCCGGCCGCCTTCAGGTCCTTCGAGCCGGTGAAGCCGTGGGCGAAGAGGGCGTAGGCCACCGGCGTTCCCGCCGGGCTGTCGAGGCGCGCCGCGAGGCTCTCTCCCCGGGCGCCGGGAAACCGCAGGTGCTCGCTTCTCATGATCCCGCGATCGTAGCACCCGCGGGATACACTACCCACCGTGCCTCCAGAGCCCATTCTCGAAGCGATCGCGGTCGCCAAGACCTACGGCGGCCACCGTGGCGAGACGACCGTCGCGCTCGCCGGGGTGACGCTCACCGTCAACGCGGGCGAGACCGTGGCGCTGGTGGGCGAGAGCGGCTCGGGGAAGACGACGCTCCTGCGCACGTTCAACCGGATGATCGAGCCCTCCGCCGGCGCGGTGCGGATCGAGGGGAAGCCGGCGGCGGATCTCGATCCGATCGCCCTGCGCCGCCGGATCGGCTACGTGCCGCAGGACGGCGGCCTGATCCCCCACTGGCGCGTCGAGCGCAACGTCGAGCTCGTCCCCCGTCTCCTCGGCTGGGAGCGCGACCGCCGCCGATCGCGGACGCGCGAGATGCTGGAGCTGGTGGGGCTCCGCCCCGACGCCCACGCCGGCCGCTACCCCGCCGAGCTCTCCGGCGGCCAGCGCCAGCGCGTGGCCTTCGCCCGCGCCCTCGCCGCCGATCCCCCCCTGATCCTGCTGGACGAGCCCTTCGGCGCCCTCGACGCCCTGACCCGCCTGGAGCTCCACCGCCAGTTCCTCGATCTCAAGGCCAACCTCCGCAAGACCACCGTGCTGGTGACCCACGACCTCAACGAGGCCTTCCGCCTGGCCGACCGCATCGGCGTGATGCGCGGCGGCCATCTCCTTCAGCTCGGAACCCCCGCGGAGCTGACCGAACGGCCCGCGGACCCCTACATCTCGGCGTTGCTGGAGATGCGCCGTGGGTAGGCCCTCACTCCCCCAACCCCCTCTCTCCCAGCCTCCCACCCGGCCACCGGGAGAGAGGGGGCTCAAAAAACTCTTCAAGCTAACCTCTCCCTCTTCTCCCGGCGGGCGGGGGGGAGGCTGGGAGAAGAGGGCCGGGGTGATGAGGGCCCCCGGCGGCGCCGCAAGGCCGAAATCCGCACGGATCTGGAGATCGGCGATTCTCCTTCTCCTCCTCCTCGCCCTCCCCCTCCACGCCGCCGACCGCGTCGTCGTCGGCTCCAAGAACTTCGAGGAGAGCCGTCTCCTGGCCGAGATGTTCGCGCAGCTCCTCGAGAGCCGCACTCATCTCCAGGTCGAGCGCCGGCTGGGCCTCGCGGGGACGCAGGTCTGCTTCGAGGCGCTGAAATCGGGCGCCATCGACATCTATCCCGAGTACACGGGCACCGGGCTGGTCTCGATCCTGGGCGAGAAGGCGAAGGGCGGGCCGGACCAGACCCTGAACCGGGTGCGCTCCGAGTTCCTCCGCCGCTGGAACCTCTGGTGGCTCGCCCCGCTCGGCTTCGAGAACTCCTGGGAGATCGCCGTGCCGCGGGAGCTGGCCGAGCGGGAGCGCCTGGAGACGATCTCCGACCTGGCGCGGGTCTCGAAGCGCCTGCATGGCGGCTTCGGCCACGAGTTCGTGGGCCGCGAGGACGGTCTCCTCGGGCTCCAGAAGATCTACGGCCTGGA
This sequence comes from Thermoanaerobaculia bacterium, assembly GCA_036402955.1. Classification (GTDB taxonomy): domain Bacteria; phylum Acidobacteriota; class Thermoanaerobaculia; order Multivoradales; family UBA5704; genus DATARR01. The sequence continues at coordinate 4,754 of DASWRX010000074.1, read as the reverse complement.
GTTCGCCAAGGTGGATCACCTCCAGCAGGCCATCCAGTACCAGGCCGCCCAGCGGCGCTCCATCGACGCCCTGGACGTCTACTCCACCGACGGCCGGCTGATCCTCTACAACCTGAAGGTGCTGCGGGACGACCGCCACTTCTTCCCGCCGTACGAGGCGGCGGCGCTGGTGCGGGGGCAGACGCTGAGGAAGCACCCGGAGGTCGGCGCCGTCCTCGGCCTCCTCGCCGGCTCGCTGAGCGAGGACGCCATGCGGGCCTACAACCTCCGCCTCCAGGAACGGCACGAGAGCGAGGTCGTGGTGGCCCGCGATGCCCTGCGCGCGATCGGCCTGGTGGTCCAGGCGGGGAAGGCCACGGCGCCGGAGACGCGGAAACCCGGTTTCCTGGCCTACGCCTGGAGCCAGCGCCGGGATCTCGGCCGGCTGACCCTCCAGCACCTCGGCCTCTCGGCGGCGGCCCTGCTGCTGGGGGCTCTCGTCGCCCTTCCACTGGGGCTCTGGCTGGAAGGGCACCGGCGCTGGGCGGAGACGATCATCCGCGCCCTGGGCCTGCTGCAGACCGTGCCCTCGCTCGCCTTGCTGGCCTTCATGATCCCGCTGCTGGGCGTGGGGACCGTCCCGGCGATCGTGGCGCTCTGGATCTACTCGCTCTTCCCCATCGTGAGGAACACCTACACGGGCGTGCGGGACGCCGATCCCAGGGCCGTCGAGGCGGCCACCGCGCTGGGCATGACGCCGGGGCAGATCCTGCGCCAGATCCGCCTCCCTCTCGCCGCCCCGGTCGTGATGGCCGGCCTGCGCACCGCCGCCGTGATCACCGTCGGCACCGCCACCCTCGCCGCCTTCATCGGCGCCGGCGGCCTCGGCGAGCCCATCGTCACCGGCCTCCAACTCGCCGACAGCGCGATGATCCTCTCGGGAGCGATCCCGGCGGCGCTGCTGGCGCTGGGGGTGGATGCGGCGCTGGGGCTGGTCGAGAGGTCGTTGCGGCCGGCGGGGTTGGAGCGCAATCAGTAAGGCTTCTGTGCGAGATTTCCGATCATCGGCTGGAAGTGCTTCAGGTTGCGCGTGAAGAGTGGCACTCCCAGCCTCTGGGCGCTCGCGGCGATCAAGCAGTCCATCATGTCCACTTTATGGCTGAGACGGAACCGCAGGGCCTGCTGGATCGCCCAGTCAAAGTCTACGGCCAACATCTCGATTCTCTCGAAAAGACGCAGCAACTCGACAGCCCGAGCTTGATTCCTGGCGTTTTCCGCTCCCTCGATAATCTCCAGCCAAACGACGGGAGAAACGCCGAGGTGGTCCTGTCCCGATAACCAAGTCGTCGCCGCCGGATAGGCACGCAGGATATCGACGAGAACCGCCGTGTCCAGGAGCCCGGTCACCGGCGCCGCCGCGCACGCCGTGTCTGCCGTTGCGCGCGCACCCAGCGGGCACCGTCACTGATCCCCGCGTTCTTCCATCCTCCAGGGAGACCGGCCCTGACGATCTCAGCTCCGGTCATTGGCGTGGTCTGCAACGCCCGATCGAGATCCGCGGCAGTCCACTCCGCCTCCGAGGGAATCTCAATCGTAATTCGCGCCTCTCCTGCCGGGAGACCGGCAGGCAGATCGAGCTTCAATTCCCCTTCTTCCGTGATCTGCCCGTTTAACTGAATGACCATTCGGCACCTCGATCCTATTGTACTCCGGCCACCCTACCCGAACGTCCCCCGCCATCCCACGCTCCACCGCAACAGCTCCAGCGCCCGCTCCAGCAGCGCCTGGTTCTCCGGCTTGATCAGCCAGGTGCTGCGGCCCGAGGGGTGGGGCAAGGGGATCACGTCGAAGTCCAGATCCTCCCGCGAGACCCGGAACGCCTTCCCCACCCGCTCCTGCAACGGCGCGGTCTCCGGCAGGAAGATCTTGATCGCGAGCTGGCCCACGGCGAGCACCGTCGCCGGACGGATCAGCCGCAGCTCCTCCTCCAGGTAGGGCGCGCAGTTGGCGATCTCCAGGGGATTGGGGACCCGGTCGCCGCCCTGGGGAGCGCGGCCGGGAAAGCAGCGGATCACCGCGCACATCCAGACCCGCCGCCGGAACTCCTCCTCCGGCACTCCCAGCCGGTTGAACCAGGCGAACAGGCGCGAGCCCGCCGTGTAGGCGAACGGCCGTTGCAGCACCACCTCCTTGGGCCCCGGAGCCTGCCCCACCAGCATCACGCGCGGCCAGGACTCCGGACGGGCGGCCACCGGCGGCGGCTCGACCGTGGGGCAGATGCGGCACCCCCGCACCTGGACGAGATGGCGGTCGAGGGCTTCCCAGTCCTCGCTCAGCACGGGCAGGGACTTGCGGGATTTCAGAGCCGCCACGGGCGCTCGGCGAGGCAGTCCAGGAAGGCGTCCACCACCCGCGGATCGAACTGCCGGCCGCGCTCGCGGCGGAGCACCGACGCGGCCTCGTGCAGCGGCAGCGCCTCCCGGTACGGGCGGGTCGTGGTCATGGCGTCGAAGGCGTCCACCACGGCGATGATGCGAGCTCCGAGCGGGATCTGCTCGCCGGCGATCCCCTGCGGGTAGCCGGGGTGCTGGCCGTCGAGAACGCCGTCGAAACGCTCCTGGTGGTGCAGCACGAGCGGCGCGGCGCCGCGCAGCAGCTCCAGCCGCTCCAGCATCCGCGCCCCGATCTCCGGGTGCTGGCGCATCAGCCCGGTCTCCTGGGCGTCGAGCGGCCCCTCCTTGCGCAGCACCGACTCCGGCACCCCGAGCTTGCCCACGTCGTGGAGCAGGCTCGCGTAGTGGAGGGTCTCGAGATCCCGGCCGCGCATCCCCAGCTTCTCCCCCACCGCCACCGCGTACTCGCTCACCCGCCGCAGGTGCCCGCCGGTATAGGCGTCCTTGGCCTCCACGGCCTGGATCAGCGCGTCCGAGACGCGGACGAGGTCGCGCCGCAGCAGCCGGTTCGACTCGATCAGCTCCTCGCGCAGCCGGACCTCCCGCTGGCGCGACCATCCCACCAGCGCGCCCGCCAGCGAGAGGATCAGCAGATCCGCCCGCTCGGTCCACAGCTCGTGCCTCGATCCCCCCGCCAGGATCACCAGCCCCGCGAGGCCCAGCAGATGGCAGATGCCGCTCCCCGAGGCGGCCAGGATGCCGCCGCGCAGGCCGTAGTGCAGGGCGGCCCAGAGGATCGGCAGGAGATAGACGACCGGCGTCCACTCGTTGCCGCTGGGGAGGAACCAGATCAGGGCGAAGCCCGCGGCGGCCGCCGCCAGCACCATCCCGGAGCCTTGCAGGAGACCCTTCAGCCCGTTCCGCGCGTCGGCGGGAGCCGCGGGGAAGAGCACCACCGTCTCCTCGCCGCTGCCCAGGATTCCCCGCTCCTCGCGGCTCTCGCCGCGGAACTCATCCGGGATCGGCACCATCCACCGCCGGCCGTAGCGGTCGAACAGGAGCAGGATCGGCGGCGCCACGAGCGCCACGCTGACCAGGGCTCCGGTCATCCAGGTCCACAGCCGCAGCGCCGGCGTCTGAGCGGTCGGCGCCGACGACAGCAGCGTCAGCGCGGCGCCCGCCAGGCTCCCCACGAAAGCGGCGGCCAGGGTCCAGAGGAAGGACCGCAGATTGGGAAAGCCGCGCCCGAGCTTGGGCACGTAGTGGAAGATCGCCCATCCGGCGGCGCCGGCGAGGGCGAAGGAGAGCGAGAAGATCAGGGCCTCGGGAAAGCTGTGGTGGACGATCCAGACCGCCGCGAGCTGGCCGGCGGCGGTGCCGGCGATCCCCAGCCAGCCGAAGAGGAGGCCGGCGGCGAGCGAGATGGCAGGGGTGATGGGGAAGAGGAGGCCGCCGGACCCCTCGCGGAGCAGAACCCCGGCGAGCCCGGCGACCAGCGAGAGAGCGAGGCGGAACCCATTCCCCCGCCGGAGCCACTCGGCGAACGGGCTCGAGCGGTGATAGGCGAAAGCCGCCCCCTGCGTCGGGGCGGCTCGCGGCTGGGGATTCAGGACGCTCATCCCGGCTGGTCAGACCTTCCCTTCTTCATCTTCACTACGGCGACGTCCCCTTCGTGGGAGCTCCCACCACCAGGTCCTCGGCGGCCTTCTGGATCGCCTCCGGCAGCACCTCGACCGCCGGTTGCCACCAGTTGGCGCTCTCCTCGAACTCGTCCCCCTCGTGCGTGCACGGCGACGCGATGTGGTCGCGGCCGTACACGGCCCGGCCCCGGTGCAGCTTGCGATGGAGCGGATAGATGGAGCCGCAGACCAGGCAGAAGCGGCCGACCGTGCGGCCCTGCCGTTCCTCGGGAACCTGGTTCTGGGGCGCCGCGTGCGGGAATCGGTACATGGACGGCTCCTAGCGGGCGGCCTGCAGCTCGGCCTGGGAGAAGAAGAAAGAGATCTCGGCGGCGGCGTTCTCAGGAGAGTCGCTGCCGTGGATGGCGTTGCGCTCGATCGACGTGCCGTACAGCTTGCGGATCGTCCCCTCCTCGGCCTTGGCCACGTCCGTCGCGCCCATCGTCTGGCGCAGGTGGGTCACCGCCTCCTCGCGCTCCAGCGCCACCGGGATCACCGGCCCGCTCGTCATGAACTCCACCAGGCTGCCGAAGAACGGCCGCTCCTTGTGAACCTCGTAGAATGCCTTCGCCTGCGTTTCGGTCAGCCGCAGCATCCTGATGCCACGGATGGTGAAACCTTCCTGCTGCAAATGAGCAAGAACCTTGCCCGCATGGCCGGCCTCGACACTGTCCGGCTTCAGGATCGTCAACGTCATCGCCAT
>DASWRX010000073.1:0-2497 GCA_036402955.1 Thermoanaerobaculia bacterium | reverse complement strand
TGCCGTCGAGCGCTCGCCGGAGATGGTCATCTCCCTGCTCGCCGTGCTCAAGACGGGCGGCGCCTACGTGCCGCTCGACCCCACCTATCCCGTGGAGCGCCTCTCGTACATCCTGCGCGACTCGGCGGCCACAGTCCTGATCGCCAGCGCGCGCGCCCTGTCCGGTCTGCCCGGGCTGGCGGCGGCGGGCCCGCGGACCGTGCGGCTCGATGCCGACGCAGCACGCATCGCCGAGCGGAGCGCGGAGAACCCGGGGACCGCCGTCGATCCCGAGAACCTGGCCTACCTGATCTACACCTCCGGCTCGACCGGCAGGCCCAAGGGGGTCATGGTCCGTCATGGCGGGCTGGCGAACTATGTGGAGGCCTTCCGCGACGAGCACCGCCTCGGGGCCGGTGACCGGGTGCTCCAGTTCGCCTCGATCAGCTTCGACACCAGCGCCGAGGAGATCTATCCCGCGCTGGCGAGCGGCGCCGCGCTGGTGCTGCGCGACGACGCCATGCTGGGCTCGACGCCCGAGTTCATCCGTTCCTGCGAGGCATCGGAGGTCTCGGTGCTCGACCTGCCCACCGCCTTCTGGCACGAGCTGGTAGTGCGCCTGGAGGCGGAGCCCGCGAGCCTGCCCGCGCGGCTGCGGCTGGTGATCCTCGGCGGCGAGCGGGCGCTGCCCGAGCGGTTGTCCGCCTGGTACGCCCGGGGGCACCGGCAGACGAAGCTCGTCAACACCTATGGTCCCACCGAGTGCACGATTGTGGCGACCCGCGCGGAGCTGACCGCCGGGCTCGCGGCGGCCGCCGTGGCGGCCGGGGAAGTTCCCATCGGCCGGCCGGTCCGCAACCTCCGGGCCTGTGTCATGGATCGGCGGCTGCGGCTCGTCCCTCCCGGGGTCCCGGGCGAGCTGCACCTCGGCGGCGCGGGCCTCGCGCGCGGCTACGCGGGCCGCCCCGATCTGACCGCCGAACGGTTCGTCCCCGACCCCTGGAGCCCCGAGCCCGGCGGCCGCCTGTACCGCACCGGCGACCTGGTGCGCCTTCTTCCCTCCGGAGATCTGGAGTTCCTGGGCCGGACCGACGACCAGGTGAAGATCCGCGGCTTCCGGGTGGAGTTGCGCGAGATCGAGGCCACGCTGGGCGAGCACCCGGAGGTTGTGGAGGCGGTGGTGGTGGCCCGGGAGGAGACACCCGGAGACCGGCGCCTGGCGGCCTATCTGGTGGCCAGAGGCCCGGGAAAGCCTCTGGAGCTGGCCGAGTTGCGGAGCGTCCTGAAACAGCGGCTGCCGGACTACATGATCCCCGCCAGCTTCACGGTGCTGGACCGCCTGCCCCTCACTCCGAGCGGCAAGGTGGACCGGCGCGCCCTGCCGGCCCCGGACCGCGCGCGGCGCGAGCTGGAAAGGGATTTCGTCGCTCCCCGCACCGACTCGGAAACGACGATCGCGGCGATCTGGAGCGAGGTGCTCGGGCTCGACCGCGTCGGGGTCACCGAAAACTTCTTCGAGCTGGGAGGGCACTCCCTGCTCCTGCCGCAGGTCGTCCACCGCCTGCGCGCGGCGTTCCAGGTGGAGGTGCCGCTGCGGGCTCTCTTCGACGAGCCCACCGTCGAAGGGCTGGCGATCACCCTCGAGGAGATCCTGATCGAGGAGATCGAGAGGCAACTGGGAGAGGAGGAAGCCGTTGTCGAATGACGTTTCGAGTGGCGCCCTGGCGGAGCTGACCGGGCCTGGAGACCTCCAGGAGACCTTGCGCCGGGTGACCCTGCTGCACCAGGCGTTCGAGCGGCGCGCCGCGGCCGAGCCGCAGGCGGTCGTTCTCGTCGCCGGGGAGGAACGCATCACCTGTGGCGAGCTGGACGCGCGGGCCAACCGGCTGGCGCGTTTCCTGATCGAGCGGGGGGTCGGTCCCGAGGTGCGGGTGGCGATCTGCGCCGAGCGCAGTCTCGAGATGGTGGTCGCCATGTACGCCGTGCTCAAGGCCGGCGGCGCCTACGTTCCCGTGGATCCCGCCTATCCGGAGGAGCGCCAGGCGAACATCCTGGCGGACAGCGGAGCTCTCCTCCTGCTCACCCAGGAACGGCTGGCCGGCCGCGTTCCCCATACCTCGGCCGGGCGGATTCTCCTCGACCGCGACTGGCCGCTGATCGAGCTGCACGGCGCCGGGCCGCTGCCGCCCCGGGCGGACCAGCGCAACCTCGCCTACATCATCTACACCTCGGGCTCGACCGGCCGTCCCAAGGGCGTCGCGATCGCCCATCGCTCCGCGGTGGTCCTGACCCGGTGGGCCGCCAGGATCTACTCGCCCGAGGAGCTCGCGGGGGTGCTGGCCGCCACCTCGATCTGCTTCGACATGTCGATCTTCGAGCTGTTCGTGACCCCGGCGCTGGGCGGCCGGGCGATCCTGGCCGATCACGCCCTGAGCCTGCCCGATCTGCCGGCCGCCGGCGAGGTGACGCTCGTCAACACCGTGCCGTCCGCCATCGCCGAGCTGGCGCGGTCCGGCGG
>DASWRX010000072.1:0-12116 GCA_036402955.1 Thermoanaerobaculia bacterium | reverse complement strand
GCCGCCGCAGTTCGGATAGTAAGGCGCACAGGTGGCCGATAATGGCGTCCCATCGCAACAGCCACACCCGCACACCCCGCCATGGGATGAGCAGCAACCTGACCGGGCCTGGAGAGCAACCGCGGTAACAAAGAACAATCCTAGAACGAAAAGCAGCCTACGCACGAAGTTCCTCCTCTGCACACGAGTTGGCTCGAACCTCTCCCGCCGCGCGCCAGATACAGCCCGTTATGTGTGGATCGGAAGAAACTATATTGGCAGCGGACCAAGGTGGTCCAATCGGAATATGCGAAGTGATTTATTGACCGTATCTGCTCGTTTGCAGCCTCGAGAGAATCCTCGCCTGAGATAAGAAATCACCGAGTGACAGGCTCGCCCTTTCAGGGCGAGAAGGCATGTCAACCCGGTCCCCCCGATCCCGTCACCCGCCAGACGGTGTCGCCCACGTCGTCCGCCAGCAGCAGGGCGCCGTGCTTGTCGATGGCCACGCCCACGGGCCGTCCCATCGCTTCGCCTTGATCGTCGACGAAGCCGGTCAGGACGTCGATGGGATCACCGGACGGATTGCCGTTCGTGAACGGTACGAAGATCACTTTGTAGCCGCTGCGCGGCCGGCGGTTCCAGGAGCCGTGCTGGCCCACGAACATGCCGTTGCGGAAGCGGGCGGGCAGGGAGGTTCCCGCCGCGGAGGCCAGGCCCAGAGAGGCGGTGTGCGGTCCCAGGGCGTAATCGGGCACGAGGGCCTTGGCCACGAGATCGGGGCGCGGCGGCTTCGCCCGGGTGTCGACGTGCGGGCCGAAATAGCTGTAAGGCCAGCCGTAGAAGCCACCGTCGCGCACCGCCGTCATGTAGTCGGGCACCAGATCGCTGCCGAGCTCGTCGCGCTCGTTCACCGCCGCCCACAAGGCGCCCGTCGCCGGCTCCCAGGCCATGCCCACCGGATTGCGCAGGCCGGAGGCGAAGACGCGATGGTCGCCGGTCGCGGGATCCACCTCCCAGATCGACGCGCGCCCCGCCTCCGCCTCGATCCCGTTCTCGGCCGCGTTGCTGTTGGAGCCGACGGAGACGTAGAGCTTCGAGCCGTCTTTCGCGGCGATGACGTTCTTGGTCCAGTGATGATTGATCGGTCCGGCCGGCAGGTCGAGGACCTTGACGCCGGGCGCCGTGATCCGCGTCTCGCCCGGCGTGTAGGGGAACCGCACGACGGCGTTGGTGTTGGCCACGTAGAGGACGTTGCCCACCAGCGCCATGCCGAAGGGGGATTCGAGCCCGGGCAGAAAGACCGAGCGCGTCTCCGCCACGCCGTCCCCGTCGCTGTCGCGCAGCAGCGTGATGCGGTTGGGGCTGGGCACGTCGCCGTTGGCCTTCTTCTGGAAATGTTTGAAGAACCAGCCCTTGATTCCCTTGTTGTCCTGCGGCCGCTCCGGCCCGTTGGTCTCGGCCACGAGCACGTCGCCGTTCGGCAGCACGTAGAGCCAGCGCGGATGCACCAGTCCGCGCGCGAACGCGGCCACGGCCGTTCCCTCGGCCGCCACCGGCCTGGCACCTTCCGGCCAGCCCTTGGCCGTGACGACGTGTACCAGCGGGATCGGCGCCTTGTCGGGGGCCGGCAGGGTCGGGTGAGGGCCGGTGCCGGCGGAGACGGGGAGGCGCGCCGCGGAGGAGCACCCCGCGAGCGCCACGACGGCGGCGATGACCATGCAGCGAGCGGATGGAATCATGGGGTCGACCTCAAAAGGATGGAGCGAAGGGCTGGCCAGGCCGATTCCCGGCGCCTCTGCGATCAGCGGGATTCGGGATGAGCAAGAATCAAGCCGATCTGACGTATCCTGGCCCGTGATGAAGATCGCCAAAGCCGTCCTCTATGCCCTCGTCGTGGTCGGAGCGCTCGCCGCCTTCGGATGGTTCTTCATGTCTCAACTGGGCTCGGGCCGGCGCGAGGAGATCCCCGGGGTGGTGCTGGCGGCGCCGCCGGAGTACGCCGTCGTCGAGCGCGGGGAGATGTCGCCCGCGGCGGCGGCGGCCGAGCTGGAGGCTCAGATCCTGCGTCCGGACGGGGACAAGGTGGGCGTCCGCTTCGAGCGCCACGGCGCGGCCGTGTACTGGCTGGCGGACGTGAAGGGCGATGTGCTGGAGGAGCGTTCGGCGGGAGCTTCCGGCACGCGCCTGCAAACGGTGTGGCACGGGGGACTTCCGCAGCGTCTGCGCTGGGCCCGCGACCACGGCACCTTCGACGCCCCGGGCCTGCCGCCGTCCGAGCGCAAGAACCTCTATCACTGAGGAGGAGCCGGGCATGCCCAAATCCACGGACCCGGTCCCCTTCTACCTGTATCCCTACCACGACGCCCGCCGGCAGGGAGCGCGGGGATTCCACGCGCTGCTCTGGTCGAGCCTCGAGGGCCAGCAGGTCCGTTTCGAGGCGATCGCGCGGAGCTGCCCGCTGGCGGGGACGAGGATCCTCGACGTCGGCTGCGGGCGGGCGGATCTGCTCGGGTTTCTCCTGGAGCGCGGCGTCGTGCCGGCCCACTACCTGGGAATGGACATGGTTCCTGAATCGCTGCGGGCGGCGCGCCGGAAGAAATACGAGCGGTGCGAGATTCTGCCGGCGGCGGATTTCGTGCGCGAGCCCGAGAAGCTCCAGGTGGGGGCCGACGTGGTGATCTTCTCCGGCTCGCTGAACACGCTCTCGCGCCCGCAGTTCTATCGCAGCCTGCGCGCGGCCTGGGAGGCCTCGGGGCAGTGGCTGGTGTTCAACTTCCTCAACTCGCGGTCCTGGTGCGGCGAGGACTGGCTCTCCTGGCACCGCCGCTCCTCCGTCGTCACTTTTTGTCGATCTCTTGGCGGCGAGGCTCGCTATGACGAGAGCTACTTGGAAGGAGACTGCACTGTCGCGGTGCGGCGGCCCGCGCGGACACCCCCGCGCCCGGAACTGGGCGGAGCGAGCCCGCCTACGAACCGGACTTGAGCGCGCGCCTGCGCGTCTGCAGGAGGGCCCGGGTGCCGGCGGCGGCCGTGGAGCGGAGACCGGCGGTGATCTGCTCCAGGCTCCGCTCCATCGACTCGGCGCCGTCGGCCTCCCGCTGGAAGGTCTCGGATTGCCGGAGGATGTCTTCCTCGAGCCGGCTGATCTCGACGAAAAGCCTGGCACGGAGCTGGTCCGCCGGCATCCCGAACGGGGGCGTGTTGACGAGCTGCGACACGATGTCGAGGACGGTGGGGACGGGCTCCCCCAGCGGCGGCTCCTGGTTTGCGGTGTGCTTCGCGTTTTCGACCTTCTGCCGGGAACGGGTCAGCGACAGCCCCATGGCGACGGGGGATATGGCGTCCGCCGCGTCCGTCAGATCGCCGAGCACGTCGATCTTTCGCTTCAGCTCCGTCGTGCGGGCGCGCACGTCCGACATATAGCGGCCGATGCCGTTGCGGGTCTCGGCAATCGCTCGCGCGGTGTCGCTGCCGGCTTCCTGAGCGGCGGCGGCATGGGAGCCGAGGACAAGAAGGATGGCTGGCAAGATTCGTACGATCCTGGGCATGGCTGATCTCCGCGACCGCGACCTCCGGTCTGAGGCGTTGGAATGAACCTTCGCGATCTCGCTCAATTCCTGGACGAGCTACACGGTCTTTTTACGGAGGGGTGGGTCGGGGCGTCTAGGGGTAGGATGCGCCAGAGCGCGGAAGACCCGCGCTCCTTCGAACTCGGGAGGAAGTGATCATGCCGTCGGACCCGTCTGCTGAGACCGCCGATTCGCTGCAACGCCCTGACCACCACCTCCGCTTTCATGCTCCCCATACCCACCTGAGCTCGGCCTTCGGCGGCGACTGGTTCGGCAAGAGGGCGGAGCTCTTCGCCCGCTTCTTCGGCACGCCCCTCTTCCTGATCACCCAGACCGTGCTCGTCGCCGTCTGGATCGGCTTCAACGTCTGGGGGCTCGCCCACTTCGATCCCTACCCCTTCATCCTGCTCAACCTGGCGTTCAGCACCCAGGCCGCCTACGCGGCGCCGCTGATCCTTCTCGCCCAGACCCGGCAGGCGGACCGCGACAAGGCGCTCTCCGAAGCGGACGCCCAGCATCGCGAGGCGCTGGCCGCGGCCAGCTCCGAGCGGCAGGAGCTGGCTGCCCGCCAGCAGGACATGATCGTCAAGCTGCTAGAGCAGAACACTGAGCTGACCCGAACCACCCAGGAGCTGACCTTGCGCGTCCAGGAGCTGACGCGGGACATCCACAGCCGCACCTGCGCGCCCTGAGCGGCCTCGGCGACCGCCCTCCTCCCCGCCCACAGCTTGACACCCCCGCCCTCCCCCCCTACACTACCGACCGACCGGTAGAATTCTACCGGTCGGTCGGTATCGGAAAGGGTTCCGAGGAAGGATTACCTTGGCGCGAGCACCGGAGGTGGGGTCGGACGGTTCCCGGGAGCGGCATCGGGCGGTGCTGGAGACCGCGGCGCGGCTGATCTGCGAGAAGGGGTACGAGGCGGCTTCGGTGCAGGACATCGCCGCCGCCTGCGGGCTCACCAAGGCCGGCCTCTACTACTACATCCGCAGCAAGGAGGATCTGCTGCTGGAGATCATGAACTACGGGATGGACATCTTCGAGGAGCGCGTCCTGCTCCCGGTCCTCACCATCGCCGATCCCGTCGAGCGCCTCAGGGCCTGCATGGAGAAGAACATCTACCTGGTGACCGAGGGCTGGAGCAAGGAGGTCACCATCATTCTCCACGAGCACGAGACGCTCACCGGCGCCGCCCGCGCGCAGATCAACGCCCGCAAGAAGCGCTACGTCCACTTCCTCGAATCCTCCTTTGAAGAAGCGGTGCGCGAGGGACGCATCCGGCGGGTCGAGCCGCGGGTGGCCGCCTTCGCGTTCCTCGGCCAGGTGCTGTGGATCTACAAGTGGTTCCGTCCGGACGGCAAGATCCCCGCCGACCAGCTCGTCGCCGAGATGCAGGACCTCTTCTTCGGCGGTCTCGAGACGGCCTCCGCCAAGAAGTCGAAGAAGAAAGGAGCCTCCGCATGAGACCGAACCTCGCGGTGGGGATCGCCGGCTACGGCGCCTACGTGCCGCGTCTGCGGGTGCGCACGGCGGACATCTCCGCCACCTGGCGCTCGTCGCGCGCCGCCGCTCCGGCCGTGGCCGAGAAGTCGGTGCCCGGTCCGGACGAGGACGTGGTGACGATGGCGATCGAGGCGGCCCGCACGGCGCTCGACCGGGCGGGGATGGATCCGGACGCGATCGGCGCCGTCTGGGTGGGAACGGAATCGAAACCTTACGCGGTGAAGCCCTCGGCGACGATCGTGGCCGAGGCTCTGGGAGTTACCCCGCACGTGGTGGCCGCGGACATGGAGTTCGCCTGCAAGGCCGGCAGCGAGGCGATGCAGGCCGCCGTGGCCTTCGTCGGCTCGGGGATGGTGGAGGCCGCGCTCGCCATCGGCATGGACACGGCGCAGTCGAAGCCCGGCGACGCCCTGGAGTACACGGCCGGCTGCGGCGGCGCGGCCTACCTGTTCGCGGCGGCCACGGACGCCCTGGCGGTGGTCGAGGCCTCGGTCTCCCACGTCACGGACACCCCCGATTTCTTCCGCCGCGAGGCGGCCCACTATCCCGAGCACGGCGGCCGCTTCACCGGCGAGCCTTCATACTTCCGTCACACGCTGGCGGCGTCGCGCCGGCTGCTCGCCGAGGTGGGGCTCGAAGCCAAGGATTTCGCTCACGCCGTCTTCCATCAACCGGTGCCGAAGTTCGTGGAGAAGGCCGGCGCCGAGCTCGGCTTCAGCCGCCAGCAGATCCGCACCGGCCTGGTGGCCCCGCGCATGGGGAACGCCTACGCGGGCTCCTCGCTGCTCGGCCTCGCCGCCGTGCTCGACGTGGCCCGCCCGAACGATCGCATTTTCTTCTGCTCCTACGGCTCGGGCGCCGGCAGCGACGCCTTCTGCTTCCGCGTCACCGAGCGCATCGAGGAGCGGCGGCGCGGGCCGGCCGTGATCGATTACCTGGAGCGCCGTCGCGTCGTGGAGGGCTACGGTCCCTACCTCCGGCTGCGGGGAAAGATCAGAAAATCATGAGAGATATTTTTATCGTTGGCACCGGGCAGACGCCCGTCGGCGAGCACTGGCATCTCGGGCTGCGCCAGCTCGGAGCCACGGCCATTCGCGCGGCGCTCGACGACGCGGCGTTTGGCGATGGAAACAATGAGATGGTGGACGCCCTGTTCGTCGGCAACATGCTGGGCGGAGCCGTCAACGGCCAGGAGAACCTGGGCGCGCTGCTGGCCGACGCCGCCGGCCTCCTTCCGGCCGAGGCGTGGAAGGTGGAGGCGGCCTGCGCCTCGGGTGGCGCCGCCGTGCGCGCCGCGGCCCTGTCGGTGGCCGCGGGGGTCCACGACGTGGCCGTGGCGATCGGCATCGAGAAGATGACGGATGCCGTCTCCGAGCAGGTGACCGCGGGGCTCGCCACCGCCTCGGACGGCGATTACGAGGCGAGCCACGGCCTCTCCTTCGTGGCCCTCTCGGCCCTGCTGATGCGGCGCTACATGCACGAGACGGGCGCGGCGCGAGAGGACTTCGCCGCCTTCGCCCTCAGCGCCCACCGCAACGCCGCGGCGAACGCCAACGCCATGTTCCGCGAGCCGATCTCCGCCGAGGAGTTCGCCCGCTCGGCCATGGTGGCCTCCCCCATCGGCGTGCTCGACGCCGCGCCCGTCTGCGACGGCGCCGCGGCGGTGGTGATCTGCTCGCAGGAGGCTCTCCGGCCGCATCACCGGGCGGTGCGCATCGCCGCCGCCGCCGGCGCGACGGACACCATCGGCCTCGCCGGCCGCGCCGACCTGCTGACTCTCGGCGCCGCCCGGCGCTCGGCCGAGAAGGCGTTCGCGGCCAGCGGCTTCGCGCCGAAGGACTGCGATCTCTTCGAGGCGCATGACGCCTTCACCATCATCACCGCCCTGTCGCTGGAAGCCTGCGGTTTCGCGCCCCGGGGAGAAGCCCTGAAGCGGGCCGCCCAGGGGTGTTTCAGCCGCGGCGGGTGCGTGCCGCTCTCGACCTTCGGCGGGCTCAAGGCGCGCGGGCATCCGGTGGGAGCGAGCGGCGCCTATCAGATCGTCGAGGCCACCGCGCAGCTCCGCCGCGAGGCCGGGCCGAACCAGGTCCCAGGCGCGCGGGTGGCCCTCACGCAATCGATCGGCGGCCACGGTTCGATCGCCGTGACCCACGTCCTGGAGGCCTGACCGCCATGTCCGATACGATGGATCTGCCCCGCTATCACCGCCTGACCGCTCCCTATTACCGTCTGGAGGGGCGGCGCTGCACGGCCTGCGGAACCCTGCAGTTCCCGCCGCGCGAGGCCTGCGGCGACTGCCGCGGCCGGGAGATGGAAACCTATCGCTTTGCGGGAAAAGGAACGGTTTTCTCCTTCGCCGAGGTGGCCCAGGCTCCGCACGGATTCTCCGGCCCGTACATGGTGGCGCTGGTGGATCTGGAGGAGGGGGTGCGCGTCACCGCCCAGCTCACCGACGTGGAGCCGGACGACGTCGAGATCGGCATGCCGGTCGAGATGGTGACGCGGCGGCTCCAGGAGCGGGGGCCGGAGGGCCAGGGCTATCTCGTCTACGGCTACAAATTCCGCCCGTTGCTGGCGCCGAAGGCCCAGGTGGCGGCGCAGAGGAAGGCGTCGTGAAGCGGGCCCGCTGGGTGGACCTCGCCGAGGCCGCGGCGTCGGTGCCGGACGGCGCCGCCGTGGCCCCGGGCGGCTTCATGCTGGGGCGGGCCCCGATGGCCCTGGTCTTCGAGCTGGTGCGCCAGGAGCGCCGCGGCCTGCACGTGATCTCGCTGCCCAACCCGCTCCCCGCCGAGATCCTGGTGGCCGCGGGCGTGGCGGCGAAAGTGGAATTCCTGTTCTCCGCGATCACGCTCGGCAACCGGGTGCGCCCCATGCCGGCGCTCAAGCGGGCGATCGAAAACGGAACGATCGAGTGGGCCGAGCACGACGGCTACCGGGTGGTGCAGCGCTTCCGCGCCGCCGCCATGGGCCTGCCGTTCCTGCCCGTGCCGGACGCCGACGCCTCGGCCCTCGCCGCGCTCGATCCCCTGCCGAAAGTGATCGATCCGTTCACCGGCGAGGCGGTCTTCGTCGAGCGGGCCTTCCATCCGGACGTGGCGCTGATCCACGCCCGCGCCGCGGACGATCAGGGCAACCTCTGGATCGAGGACCCCACGACCGATCTCTTGCTGGCCGGCGCCGCGCGCCGCGTGATCGCCACCGCCGAGGAGCGCGTCGCGCGCGTGCCGCGGGCCACGATCCCCGGCTTCATGGTGGACCTGCTGGTCGAGGAGCCGCGCGGGGCCTACCCCACCGGCTGCCTGGGCCTCTACCCCGCTGACGCCGATCATCTGGAGCGGTACCTCGCGCTGGCCGAGCAGGGGCGGGAGGCCGAATATCTGGACGAATATCTGGCCGACGCCGTGGCGCCCCTTCGGGGCGCGCCCTCACTCCCCAACCCCTCTCTCCCGACCCGCCGGGAGAGAGGAACTCCAGACGCGGCTCCCTTCTCCCTCTTCTCCCGGCGGACGGGGGGGAGGCCGGGAGAAGAGGGCCGGGGTGATGAGGGCCAACGGTCCGGGGACCTGCACCTGGAGTCAGCGTAGCCATGACCCCCGCGACCCCCGCCGAAACCGTCGTCGCCGCCATGGCGCGGGAGATCGCGGACGGCGCCGTGATCGCCACCGGCGTGGCCTCTCCGCTGGCCATCCTGGCGATCGCCGTGGCCCGCGCCACCCATGCGCCGCGCCTGACCTACCTTGCCTGCGTGGGCGCTCTCGATCCGGAGATCGCGACGCTCCACTCCTGCTCGGAGGACCTGGGATATCTCGACGGCCGCTCCGGCGAGGTAACGATCCCGGACCTCTTCGATCACGCGCGGCGCGGCCGGATCGACCTCATGTTCTTCGGCGCCGCCGAGGTGGACGGCGCGGGCGACACCAACCTTTCCGCCGCCGGCTCGCTCGATCGTCCCAAGGTGAAATTCCCCGGCGTGGCCGGCGCGGCCACCCTGCGCCGCTGGGTGTCGCGGCCGGTGATCGTGCTCGGCCGGCAGAGCCGCCGGAACCTGGTGGCGAAGGTGCAGGTGGCCTCCACCACCGACCCCGGCCGTCGCACGCGCCTGCTCACCGACCTCGGCGCCTTCGATCTGGGCGCGGACGGCGCCGATCTCGTCGCCCGCCACCCTTGGGCCACCGAAGAGGAGATCGCCGGGAAGACCGGCTTCGCCTTCCGGACGTCGCCCTCGCTGCCGGTCACGCCGGCGCCCTCTCCCGAGCACCTGCGCGCCATCCGCCGGATCGACGCGGAGGGCCTGCGCGACCGACTGATCGGTTGATCGGCTGAATTCCTTTCGATTCACAAGGAGCCCCGCATGCAAGCCATCGTTCTCCGCGCCTTCGGATCTCCCGACAACCTGCGGCCGGAGACGGTCCCCGATCCGGTGCTGGGAGCCGGCGAGGTGCTGCTGCGCGTCCATGCCTGCGGCGTGTGCTATCACGACGTGATCAATCGCCGCGGGAACCTGCCGCGCACCGCCGTGCCGGCCATCCTGGGGCACGAGGCCGCCGGCGAGGTGATCGCGGTCGGTCCCGGCGTCGAGGGCTGGGCCGTGGGCGACCGGGCCGCCACCTTGCAGCGCCTCTCCTGCGGCGATTGCACGCATTGCCACGCCGAGCGCAACAGCCTCTGCCGCCAGGACACCCGCTTTTTCGGCGAGGAGATTCCGGGCGGTTACGCGGCCTACATGGCGGCGCCGGTGGCGGGCCTCGGGCGGGTTCCACAGGGCGTCTCCTGGCCCACCGCCGCGGTGACCTGCTGCACCACCGGCACGGCCGTCCACTGCCTGCGCACGCGGGGGCGGCTGGCGCCGGGCGAGACCGTGCTGATCACCGGCGCCTCGGGCGGTGTGGGCATGCAGGCCGTGCAACTCGCCCGTCTGGACGGCGGCCGGGTGATCGCCGTCACCTCCAGCGCGGCCAAGGCCGAGGTCCTGGAGGAAGCGGGGGCCCACGAGGTGATCGTCAGCCCCGGCCTCGACTTCGCGAGGGAGGTCCGCAAGCGCACCGCCGGCCAGGGGGTCGACCTCGCGCTGGAGATCGTCGGCAGCCTCACCTTCGCGCAGACCCTGAAGACCCTGGCGCCCGGCGGCCGGCTGGTCACCGTGGGCAATCTCGAAACCGGCATCGTGGATCTCAATCCCGGCCTGGTGATCGTCAAGGAGCTGGAGATCCTGGGCGCCTACGCCACCACTCAGGCCGAGCTCCAGGAATCCCTGCGCCTCGTCGAGACCGGCGCCCTCCGCTCCTGGGTCTCGGACATCCTGCCGCTCCACGAGGCGGCGCGGGCGCACGACCGATTGGAAAAGAAGGAAGTGGCGGGACGGCTGGTGCTCGAGCCGGTGCACTGAGCTTCAGAACAGGTCGTGCGCCGGCCAGCGCTCGACCTCCTTCTCCGCCTGCCACATTCCGTCGTCGAGCTCCCGGCCCAGATCACCGTCATCCTTCGGGCGGGAGTTGAGGAGCACGACCCAGGTGACGCCGATGCCCGCGCGGACCATCAGCGTGGTCGTGCCGGGAAGCGACCCGGTGTGCCACCAGTTCGTGCCACCCTCCGCGGTCCGCACCGACCACCCCATTCCATACCAGCTGTCCGTGCCGACCCACAAAGGCGGCGCGGGGCGGGCGATCATCTGCGCGATCGATTGCGGGTTTAGGACTTGTGGGTGATTGCGCCGGCCGTCCACCGCGTCGATGAAGCGGGCCAGATCTGTCGCCGCGGCGAGCCATCCGCCGTGGGAGTCCATCGCCTCGGCGTAGAAGCCGCCGTAGGGCCAGGGGACCTTGGCGGGACCGGAAGGAAAGACGGACGGAGCCAAACCCATGCCCGGGAACCCGTAATAACGGACCTCGCCGGGTGCACGTTCCACGAGTCTCGTATGGCCGAGACGCATGGACTGCACGCCGGCGGGCCGCAGAATCCGGTTCCGCACGAAATCCTCATACCGCTCGCCCGTCACCTTCTCGATGATCCGGCCGAGCACGCAGTAACCGAAATTCGAGTAGGCGTAGCTCGTGCCGGGACTGAACTGCAAGGGTTGATCCAGCATGTAGCGGATGATCGTCTCGGCGCCGGCCGGCGGGGGAACGCCCATGGCCGCGGCGATCTCGCGCGAGCGGAACATCGGATCGAAGCTCTTGTCGCGGTCCCAGCCGCCGGAATGTTGCAGGAGATTGCGGATCGTGATCTTCCGAAGATCCGGATTCATCGTGGCGCCGGTCCGAGGCTTGAGATCGTTGAGCCGATCGAACGCCCTGTCGTCGAGCCGCAGCCGCCCATCCTCCACGAGCTTGAGAATGGCGGCGGCGGTCAGCGATTTCGACAGGCTGGCGATGCGGAACAGCGAGTCCGGCGTGACCGGTTGGCGGTTTTCCCGGTCGGCCCAGCCGTACCCATGAGCCAGGACCAGCCGTTCATCCTTGACCACGGCCACGGAGCCGCCGGGGATCTTCCATTTCGCCATCAGGCCCAGGACGACGCGATCGAAGCTCGCCAACTCCGGGACCGGCGTTCCGGAGACGGGAATCCTCGTTTCTCGCCGGCCCTCAGGATTCGCGGCACCCACCGCCAGGAGCAGCAGCAGGCCACCCGCGGCGACCAGGAGAACGGCGCGTCCAAATCGATTTCGGATCATGGAATAACCTCCGGTTGAAGGGGCATCGCCATGCGTCAGGCCCGAGGCAGGGTCCCGGGATCGCGCAGCTCGAATTGATGGAACGAGCGGAGCTCGCCCTCGTCCAGACGCGCCCATAGGAACCCCAGCTTCTCGAGGACGCGGATCGACGCGTCGTTGCCGACCTCGACGCTGGCCACGATCCGTGACAGATGGAGCTCGCCGAATCCGAGCGCGATGAACGCGCGGCCGGCCTCCGTGGCCAGACCCTGTCCCCAGTACGCTCTGGCAAGATAGAACGCCAGCACGCCCTCGCCCGGAATCGCGCGCGACCCATCAAAGTGCGGGTACATGCCGCAATACCCGATGTAGCGATCTTCAGGTTTGAAGACGGTGGCCCACAATCCCATACG
>DASWRX010000071.1:0-9470 GCA_036402955.1 Thermoanaerobaculia bacterium | reverse complement strand
ACCTGGGCCGTGCAGATGTTGCTGGTCGCCTTCTCGCGGCGGATGTGCTGCTCGCGGGTCTGCATCGCCATGCGCAGGGCGGGCTTGCCGTGGCGGTCCCGCGAGACCCCGATGATCCGCCCGGGGATCTGGCGCTTGTACTCGTCGCGGGTGGCCAGGAAGGCGGCGTGCGGGCCGCCGTAGCCCATGGGCACGCCGAACCGCTGGGCCGAGCCGACCGCCACGTCGGCGCCGAGCTCCCCCGGCGGCCGCAGCAGGGTCAGGGCCAGCAGGTCGGCCGCCACCACCACCAGGGCGCCGGCGGCGTGGGCCCGCCCGGCGAGCGGCTCGTAGTCGATCACCCGGCCGTCGGTCGCGGGGTACTGGAGGAGGAGGCCGAAGGCGTCGGCGAAGTCGGTCTCCTGGGGATCACCCACCCGGACCTCGATGCCGACGGCGCCGGCCCGGGTCTTCACCACCTCGATCGTCTGCGGATGGCAGTCCTCGGCCACGAAGAAGACGTTCCGCTTGCCGTTCGACACGGCGTAGCAGAGGTGCATGGCCTCGGCCGCGGCGGTCGCCTCGTCGAGCAGCGAGGCGTTGGCGATCGGCAGCCCGGTCAGGTCCGCGACCATGGTCTGGAAGTTGAGCAGCGCCTCCAGGCGGCCCTGGGAGATCTCGGCCTGGTAGGGGGTGTACTGCGTGTACCAGCCGGGGCTCTCGAGGATGTTGCGCTGGATCACCCCCGGCGTGATGCAGCCGTGGTAGCCCAGGCCGAGGAAGGAGCGGAAGACGCGGTTCTTCTCGACCATCCGTCGCAGGCCGTCGAGCAGCTCCCGCTCGCCCAGCTCCCGGTCGGCCGGCAGGCCTTCCAGGCGGAGGGGGGCATCGCGCAGGATCGAGGCGGGGACCGTCTCGCGCACCAGCTCCTCGAGGGAACCGGCGCCGACGGTCGAGAGCATCTCCCGCACCTCGTCCGGACCGGAGCCGAGATGGCGCCGGACGAAGGTGTCGGTGGGGTTCAGGACGGCGCCGCCGGAGGCCGGCGAGCCGGTCTCCGCTGGAGCGCCGAGCGCGACGGCGCCGGTCGCCTCGGACGCGTTGTCAGGCTTCGCCACTCTGCACGTACTCCTCGTACTCCTCGGGCTTCATCAGGGCCTTGAGATCGTCGGCGGACGAGAAGCGCATCTTGAGCAGCCAGCCGTCGCCGTGCGGATCCTCGTTCAGCAGCTCGGGATCGTCCACCACGGCGTCGTTGACCTCGATGATCTCCCCCGCCACGGGCGTGAACACCTCGGCGACGGCCTTCACCGACTCGATCGTGCCGAGCTCGTCATTGGCGTCGAACACCTGGCCGATCTCCGGCAGCTCGACGAACACCACCTCGCCCAGCTCCTGCTGGGCGAACTCCGTGATGCCGAGAACGCAGACGTCGTCCTCGACGCGCACCCACTCGTGCTCTCTCGAATAGAGATAATCTTTCGGGTACATTGTCTCGTTCACCCTCCGGTTTTTTTCTGGTCGATAACTGGTCGATTTTCCGTCGGTCTTCCGATTTATAGCCTCTGAGATGGGTCCCTATCGCGGCCGCCGGTAGAAGGGGATCTCCACCACCGTCGCCGGCAGGGCCTTGCCGCGGACGTCGAGCGTCAGGGGCGTGCCCACCGCCGCCATCGCGGGCGGCACGTAGGCCATGCCGAGCGCCTTCTCGAAGGTGGGGCTCCAGGTGCCGCTGGTCACGCCGCCCACCCTCTCGCCTCCCGAGACAACGGCGTGGCCCTGCCGCGCGATTCCCCGGCCCTGAACCTCGAACCCCACGAGCTTGCGGGGGATTCCCGCGGCCTTCTGGGCGAGCAGAGCGTCGCGCCCCCGGAACTCCCCCTTGTCGGTCTTCACCACCCAGCTCAAGGCCGCCTCGAAGGGGGTCGTCGTCTCGTCGATCTCGTGGCCGTAGAGCGCCATCGCCGCCTCGAGGCGCAGGGTGTCGCGGGCGCCGAGGCCGGCGGGCACGGCGCCGGCCGCCAGCAGCAGCCGCCAGATCCCCGGCGCGTCCTCCGGCGCGACGTAGAGCTCGAAGCCGTCCTCGCCCGTGTAGCCGGTGCGCGAGATCAGCGCCGGCCGGCCGTCGATCCGGCCCTCGGCGAAGCCGTAGTACTTGAGCCCGGAGATGTCCAGCGAGGCGAGCGGCGCCAGGATCCCGAGCGCCCGCGGCCCCTGGAGCGCCAGCAGGGCGTAGCGGTCGCTCTCGTTCGTCACCTCGGCGTCCACGGACTCGTCCCGCGCGGCGTCGGCGATCCAGGCGAAATCGCGGCGCGCGTTCGAGGCGTTGACGACGACCAGGAAGTCCTCCGGCGCCAGCCGGTAGACCAGGACGTCGTCGACGTAGGTGCCGCGCTCGGTCAGCAGGCCGCTGTAGTGCGCCCGCCCGGGGACCAGCTTGCTCACGTCGTTGGGGGTCAGCCGCTGCAGGAACGCCTCGGCGCCGGCCCCCCGCACCCGGACCTCCCCCATGTGGGAGACGTCGAACAGGCCGGCGGCGGTGCGCACGGCCCGGTGCTCCTCGATCACTCCGGCGTACTGCACCGGCATCTCCCAGCCGGCGAAATCGACGATCCGCGCCCCGGCCTCCCGATGGCACTCGTAGAGCGGCGTCCGTTGCAAGCTCTGGCCTTCCGACATTGGATCGATCCTCCCCGGGGACATCCGGGTCTGCGGGTCCCGTTGCGCGGGTTTGGAAAACGGTATCACGAGAGGCAGCCGTCCGGCCCGGCCCCTTTTTCGTTGCGGCGCTTTGGGATACGTTTCTCCGGACTGGGGGTGCCTGCGATGAAGCTTCTCCTCATCCGACACGCGATCGCCGAGGAACGCGAGGACTTCGCAAAGACGGGCAAGGACGACCGCCTGCGGCCGCTGACCGACGAGGGCCGGAAGAAGATGAAGCAGGCGGCCCGGGGGCTCAAGGCCGTCGTGCCCCACATCGATCTGCTGGCGACGAGCCCCTTGACGCGGGCCGCCCAGACGGGCGCCATCGTCGACTCGGTCTACGGTGGCCTCAAGGAGGTCGAGATCGCGGAGCTCTCCCCGGAAGCCACCCCGGTCGACTTCCTGCGCTGGCTGCGCAAGCAGAAAGCCGACACCGTGGCCGCCGTGGGCCACGAGCCCAGCATCAGCCTGATCCTCTCCTGGCTCCTCACCGGCACCGAGCGCCGGATCTTCGCCTTCCGCAAGGGGAGCGCCTGCCTGATCGAGTTCCCCGACGAGATCGGCGCCGGCACGGCGACCCTGATCTGGGCGCTGACGCCGGGGCAACTGCGGGACCTCATGGATTGAACGGGCTGCTCTTCCGGCCGCCCGAGGAGGGGGCCCGCCTGCTCGCCCTCTCCTTCCTCGACCAGGCCGGCGAGGCCCGGCCGCGCCTCGCCGATCCCGCGGACTCCGAAGGCCTGCACGACTTCCGCGTCGGTCTCCGCCGCCTGCGGAGCTGTCTCAAGGCCTACGACGCCCATCTCGGCGACAGCGTGCCGAAGAAGCTCGCCAGGCGGCTGAAGCGCCTCGCCGCCTCCACCGGTCCGGGCCGCGACACGGAGGTCCAGATCGCGTGGCTGCGCGGCCGCGGCGCCCACCTCTCCGCCCACCACCGGGCGGGCCTCGCCTGGCTGCTGGCGTGGCTGGAGGAGAGGATGCGCGACGCCCAGGACGCCATGGAGGAGGAGGTCGCGGACGAGTTCGCCAAGGTCGAGAAGGAGCTGCGGGCCCGGCTCTCCGTCTACCGCGCCGAGATCCGCCTCGACGCGAAGGCCCCCCGCTCCACCCTGGCCGAGGCGACCGCCGGGATCCTCCGCCGGCAGGTGGCGGAGCTCGAGGGCCATCTCGCCCGCGTCGACGACGCGGCGGCCGAGGCCCAGGCCCATGAGGCGCGGATCAGCGCCAAGCGCGTGCGCTATCTCCTCGAGCCGCTGGTGGAGGACGTCCCGGAGGCCGGTCCGGTGGTCAAGCGCTTCAAGGCCCTCCAGGACCTGCTGGGAGAGCTCCACGACGCCCACGTCCTCGCCGGCGAGCTGGCCGCGGCCGTCGAGGCCGCCGCCGCCGAGCGGGCCCGCAAGGTGCTGGAGCTGTCCCTCGCCGAGGCGCCCGACGACAACCTCCTCCGCGCCGAGCGCCGGCGCGCCCGCGAGTCGGGCCTGATCGCGCTCGCCCGCCTGAACCGCGCCCGCCGCGACCGCCTCTTCGCGGCCCTCGACGCCGAGTGGCTGGAAGGGAAAGCGGACGATTTCCTGCGCGAGGTGGAAGGGCTGGAGGAGCGGATGACGGGGACGGCGGAGGCCGAAGGCTGAAGGGCGACGGTCAGTACGCCCCGCCCAGCGTCTGCCCGCCGTCGATCACCAGCACCGCGCCGGTGGTGAAGCGGGCGGCGTCGCTCGCCAGGTAGAGGACGGCCGCGGTGAGGTCCTCGGGCTGCCCCATCCGCCCCTGGGGAATGGTGGCCAGCGCCTGGTCCCGCGACTCGGGCGTGGACCAGAGCACCTCGCTGAAGCGGGTCTGGATCAGGCCCGGAGCGATGGCGTTGACGCGGATGTTCTCCGCCGCCAGCTCGACGGCCAGGGTCCGCGTCAGCATCAGGACGGCCGCCTTGGTGACGCCGTACACCCCCAGGCCGGCGTGGGGGATCATCCCGGCCACCGAGGCGACGTTGACGATGGCGCCGCCGCCGCGCTCGCGCATCAGCGGCACGGCCGCGCGGATGGCGTGGACGTAGCCCTTGACGTTGACCTCGAACGTCTTGTCCCACTGCCCCTCCGCGGCGTCGAGGAGCGGCCCGAAGTGGGGGCTGGTCGCGGCGTTGTTGATCAGCACGTCCACGCCGCCGAAGGCGTCGCGGGCGCGGGCCACGAGGGCCTGGACCTCGGCCTCCCGGCCGGTATGGCAGGCGACCGCCACGGCCTCGCCGCCACGGCCGCGGAGCCGCTCGGCCACCGCCTCCACCCCTTCGAGCCTGCGGCTGGCCAGCACCAGCCGGGCCCCCGCCGCGGCGAAGGCCTCCGCGATCGCCTCGCCGATGCCCCGGGAGGCGCCGGTGATCACGACGACGCGGCCGGCGAATGAAGTTTCCATGGCGGGAAGATATCCTAGAGCGGCGATTCCAGACGACCGGAAAGGACGGAGACATGGCGAAGGGCACCCGCGGCACCGGATTTCTCCTGCTGGGCATCTACCTCATCCTGAGCGGCCTCGCCGCGCTGATCGGGCTGCGCTTCGCGTACATCGGGATGATCGAGGGACTGCTGGCGCTGATCGCGGGCGTGCTGATCCTGATCGGCCGCTGACCGGCGGTATAAACTCCTGGCCAAAGGGGGGACCATCATGGCGGTCGAGATCACCGGCAGGTACATCGGCAATCTGAGGACGGAGCTGACCCACGGCCCTTCGGGAACCGTGATCCGGACGGCGGCTCCGGTGGACAACCAGGGGGACGGCAGCTCCTTCTCCCCCACCGACCTCGCCGCGACATCGCTCGGCGCCTGCATGCTGACCCTGATCGCCATCGTGGGCGAGCGCGAGGGGATCGACCTCACCGGCCTCTCCTTCCGCCTGGAGAAGCACATGGCGGCGGACCCCCGCCGGATCGGCGCCATCCCCGTCACCATCCAGATGCCGGCGGGGCTCAATGCAGACCAGCGGAAGAAGCTCGAGAACGCGGCGCTGACCTGCCCGGTCCACAAGAGCCTGTCCGAGGGAGTCGAGAGGCCGGTCGAGTTCGTCTACGCGGAGGAGCCGGTGGAAGCCGCAAAATAAGGATTCTCCGCGGGAGGACTCGTCTACCAGAGTCTTCGTAGAACAGAGGGAACGGCGGAGGAACCGGTGACGGTGGGATAGCCAGGAGCCCCTGAAGCTGCTATCATTCTGATAGCAAATGGAGGCTTTATGGCTCAGATCCTGGTTCGAGACCTCAGCCCCGACACTGTCGAGCGGTTGAAGGACCGCGCCCTGCGGCACGGCCGCTCTCTTCAGGGCGAGGTAAAAATGATCCTCGAGTCTGCAGCCACCCTCTCGACAAGCGAGGCTCGAGCGGTCGCAAAGGAGTGGCAACGGCGTTTGGCGGGACGAATGACCAGTGACAGCAGTGACCTGATCCGCGAGAATCGGGACCGTTGAACAAGGTCGTCGTCGATGCGAACGTCGTCGCCAAGTGGAGCTTTCCCGAGCCGCATTCCGAAGCTGCGCTTCGCCTTTTGCATCCAGATCGGGAGCTTTGGGTCCCAGATCTCATCTGGGCAGAAATCGGCAACATCGTGTGGAAGAAATGGACCCGAAACGAGATAGCAGCGGATGACGGCTGCTCGATCCTGCTGGGCTTCAGGAACTTTCCTCTCTCGGTGTTTCCTGCGGAAGGGCTTCTCGAAACGGCATGGGAGATCGCTCGAGACTTCCGCCGCAGCTTCTACGACAGTCTCTATCTCGCCTTGGCGGTTCAACAGGAATGCCCCATGGTGACCGCCGACCTCCGCCTCTACAACGCTCTGGGCGGAGCCTCTTCTCGACTGCCTGTCGTCTGGGTGGAAGAAGTCCGCTGACCCACGAACAGTCCCTTACCCGACTCCCGCTTGAGCTGCTGAACGGCCTTCCCCAGATCCCCGCGCACGAGCTCCGCGTTCCAATCGACCCGGTCCAGGGTGCTCGACACGACGTACTTCTTCGCCGCGTCGATCGTCCGGGCGAAGGGTTCCATCGGCGATCCTGGCCCAGAATTCCCAAGGCCAGCCCGCCAAGACCATCTGCTATACTACTCCTGCGCTCGATCGCCAGATAGGACCGTTTTCCTGGGAGGGGGTTCAGGATGTCTGCCGGCAAATTTTTCGTCGCCCTTTTTTTTGCCGGCGCCATCTGCGGCGCCGAGACCTTCGACATCATCAGCAGGCCTGTTCCGCCGGCGGGAACCGACGCGGTGGTTCGAATTGACCGTCCGAATCCAAAGCAGCCGTCCACCGCTTATCCGAGCGTGACCTTCCAGCCCGGCGATACCGTCACCATTCATGCCGGTGGTTGTGTGCAATCCGGTGGCCATGGAAATACCTGGCACCGCTATGTAAACCCTTCGGGCGGCGATGCGGACCACCTCTATCACGGGCTGATCACCATTCCCTTCGCGACCGAGACTTTGGCGAGGATTCAGAAGTATTGGAACAAGCCGGTCCATATCGCCGA
This sequence comes from Thermoanaerobaculia bacterium, assembly GCA_036402955.1. Classification (GTDB taxonomy): domain Bacteria; phylum Acidobacteriota; class Thermoanaerobaculia; order Multivoradales; family UBA5704; genus DATARR01. Next base: position 2,288 of record DASWRX010000071.1, on the reverse strand, counting down.
TACCGCACCCGCCGGCAAGCTTCATCTCGAGCTCGGGTTCGAAGACGAGAAGGGCGCATACGGAGACAACGGGTATTACAGCCATGACGACGGCCCTGGCGGTCAGTGCCACGGATCGGGTGGAGGCCCCGCCTGGGTGGAGCTGGCGATCCAGCATCATGGCGCGCCGCCGCCGCCGCCGACGGCGAGTTGGGACTTGATACTTTCTCAGTTCGACGACAACGGCATCCCGTTGAACCCCGACTGGCAGAGCAACATTGCGAAAAAGCAGTTCCCGAATCCGGCTGGTTGTCGCTGGCCCTGGCAAAGCGGCGGCGCGCCGAGCTGTACGACGGGAATCACGAATACCGATTTCGATGCCAGTTATGGCTTCAGCTTCTTCAGCGTGAGCTCGATGCTGCGGTGCGCGAGCTGCAGCGTGTGCCAGACATTTTCCGCGAATTACGACTTCGGCGGTCACGCCAACTGGATTCCAACCACCCAGACGGGTTCGGTGTTTTGGGAAGAAAAATCGAGCAATGACGACGAATATTCCTTGAATTTAAACACGCCGAACGCGGCTGGAGCGGACGCGGGGCGTACGGATGGAATCCACGTCGAATTCGGCTACGACGAGACGACGGATGTGCTCAGCGATGATATGCAGATCTCGTGGTGGCAGCAGTTCAAAGGGGCGATAGATGGCGGCGACAATCAGGCGCACGACCTCATCGATAACCGTTTCATGATCGTTACCGGGCTTTTCGGATTGGATTTTGCGCACACGCCGTCTCCGGAATCGCATCCGGCCTGGGCGATGGCGATCCACGCCAACGAGGACTTCAGTGACGACACCTGGGCATTTTTCGTAAGGAACTTTGGGAACGAGGGATACTGCAGCGAGGACCAGCACTATATCGCATATCCAGACAACGAATATACGTTTCGTCTGCCTTGGCCCGCGGGCGCGACGGGCGGCACGATCAAAAGCCAGTTTGTGCGTACGAACGGGAGCAGCAACAAACAACCACAGATCTCATTCATTCCTGGCCAGGCAGTGTTGCTCACGTTTTCCGACATTCCCGACGGCATGGATAAGCGTGTTCTGATTGGAGGAGAGTTGCACTTGAGTTGGGGGGGCACGCCGGCAATTTCCCGGCGTGCGCTTGCCAGAGCGCCGGCCAGAACGCCTCCCGAACGCGGGCAGGAAGTGATGGACTCGGCGGTGGCCAAGATGACGCCGGCGCAGCGGGCGATTTATCAAGCGAGCTTACCCAAGGCGAGCCGGGCCGCGCAGCCGCTGTCGAACCTGACTCTGCAAATCGTTGAGCCGTCCCAAATGGTCCTGCGCAGGAAGACGAACCGGCATCCCGTAGTTCACCATGTTCGGGACGAGGCGCTGGTTGCCTTGCGGAATGCGCGCATTGAAGCGGTGAAGAAGGCGTACGGCGGGACGATTCCTCCGAAGTAGCCGCGGCAAGCCGAGGACGCCTCGCCCAAAGCTCCTCGAAGCGACTCCGTTCGCAGACCATTATAGCTTGAGACGGCGGTAGGCGTCCGCCCGCAGGCGCCGGGTTGGGCGGCTCTTCGCTTTTGACAACTACGAAGGGTTTCAGGTCCTGCTTACTTATCCTTCCTCCCTTCCCAGGCTTCGCCTGGCGCAAGGAACGCCACCTCCGAGACCGTGACGTTCTCACCTCTTCCCTGCTGGAAGCACCTCTCCCCGGAGGCGTACCGGGAGCGCGTCGCCAACATGGCCATGGAGATCGAGGAGGACGCGGCCGCGGCGCGGAGGCGGACGGGAGCCGAGCCGCTCGGCGTCGCGGCGATCCTGGCCCAGGATCCCGTGAGCCCTCCCAAGCGGATCAAGAAGTCGCCGGCCCCGCTCTTCCACGCGGCCAGCCAGATCATGCGCCACTACCTCTACGAGGGCTTCTCCTGGTTCGTAGCCGCCTACCGCACAGCCGCCGAGAAGCTGCAGAAGGGAGATCCCGATCCGCACTTCCCGATGGGGAGTTTCCCGCCGGCGTTGCCGTTCGTCGGCGGATAGAGTCGAGCAGGCCGCGGAGCCGCCTGCCGCAGTGTCATGGGTCGTCCTGAGCAATCAGTGAAAGGGAGAGGTGCGTCCTGAAGGTTGATCTGACGATCTTTTCCAGGATTTTTGTCCTGTCCCGGCCCCCGAGAAGGCCCTTGCGCCTCATCCAAGCCGCCTCTTTGGGCTTGACAACGAAAAAAAGTGGCGCGACAGGCAGTTGGGGCCGCACTGGGAGAAGATGGGATTATCCAAGGACGTGGCACGTAGTCTCTCT
>DASWRX010000070.1:0-10688 GCA_036402955.1 Thermoanaerobaculia bacterium | reverse complement strand
TGTTGCCGGGGATGATCGGGCTGATGCTGGCGGAGGCGCCGCCGAAGATTTCCTGGAGATCGTCCTCTTCGAGCTCGGCGAAAACATTTTCGAAGTCCCGGGCGATCTCCTCGGCGGTCCGTTCTTCCTGTTTTTTCATTGCGAACCCTCCTATCGGGTGGGCTGGCGCAGAAAATGCGCCAGCAGATGTACGACGGGGCGTTACGTCTTGCCGGCGGCTTCCACCGTGGCGCGCAATTCCTGCTTGTAGGTCATCCGCAACGGCGTGCAGGGGGAGTCGCCGGTGTCCATCCGGACCTGGGGACAGAAGGTGCCCTGGCAGATGGGGAGGACGACGCACTTCTTGCACTTGTTGTCGTTCTCGAAGGCCGGCTCGGTCCACAGGGCGAGCTTGTCGACGTCGAGCTCCATCTCCCCGTTCTCCTTGAGGTGCCCCACCACGTTGCGATCCTGCTTGTCGAGATCGATCGTGCACTTCATCAGCTTGCCGCTGGCGCCGACGATGAAGTTGTAGGGGCGGGCGGCGTAGCAGACGTGCGCTCCCATGCCCTTGATGTCGCGGATGTCGTCCGCGACGTTCAGCCCCCGCCGGCGGGCCTCCTCCCTGAGCTCCCTGCCGATCCGCGCGCCCTCGTCCGTCCCGCACACGTCGAGCTTCTCGTCGTTGGGCCCGCCCCACTGGCCGACGCTGCGAAAGCGCATCTTGAAGCGGGCATCGCCGCCGAGCTCCTCTTTCACCATCGCCAGGAAGTCGCCCATCTGCGGGTAGTTCCGCCGGTCGAAATTGACCCGGAAATCCACCTCGAAGTCGTCGGTACGCCGGTGCATCGCCCGCAGGTTGTTGAAGATCGTCCAGAAGGTCCCCTGGCCGTCCCGCGCCGGGCGGTTGCGGTCGTGGTCCTCGGGCGTGCCGTCGACGGTGATCTGGAACTTGCGGACCTTCCAGGCCAGCAGCTTGTCGGCCATCTCCGGCGTCAGGAGATAGCCGTTGGTCGTCATGCTGCCGGAGAGGTCGAGCGAGTGCTTTTCCGCGGTTTCGAGAAAGAAGGGGGCCAGATCCTCGATCGCCGCGAAGCCGTAGAGGGGCTCGCCGCCGAACCAGGACACCGAGAGGGCCCGCAGGCCGAACAAGCGCTTTTCCACCAGCCGCTTGATCCCCTCGCGCACCCAGGGCTGCATGGTGCCGCGGGCGAAGTCCTCGTAACAATATTCACACCGCAGATTGCAGTCCTCGGAGGCGAGCAGGATCAGCTCGAGGCGGTCGGTGCGGTAGTGCTGGCTGCCGAACCCCGCCTGGATCCGGCGGTACTCGTCCGTCCCCTCCTTGACCAGGAATCCCCGGTCGCACAGGTACTTGACCATCCCCAGCGGCCGGGCGGCGAAGCTCTTCCTGGTGAGCAGCCCTTCGACCGCGGACCGCAGCTCGGCGCGGAGGACGACCATGGCGCCGTTGTAGGTGTTCCAGAGGATCAGCCGGCCGTCCGCGGTGATGGCGCGGACCGCGTAGCGGGAGGCTACCCACCGGATCATCCCCTCCTCGGCCGCGGAGGGCGGCTCGGGAGGCTGGAGATCGTGGGGCGATTGCTGAAGGATATTGAGTTTCTGGCTCAGGCCCAGGCTCATGGCAGGTGGCCTCCTCGGCAGGTGGAGGTTGCTTCCCGGCGTCCGTTGAGGATCTCCTCGGGGAACAGGGCAGGGAGTCTTGTCGAAGCTGGCGGCACAATGATCCTCTATTCCTTTATGTGCTCGGCGAGCTTCCCGCGGGACAAGACTGGGGAAAAGGTTCCACGGCCGGCTCCGGGAGAGTGAAAATTTCTTCGCGCCGGGCTCTCTGGCATACTAGAAAACCGGCCCGCGCGCGGGTCGGCAGAATCGCGGAGGTGTCGAGATGAGCGCCGAGACCCGGGTCGCGGGCCACTGCTACTGCGGGGCCGTCAAGGTGTTGATCACCCTGCCCGTCAAGGGGTGTGTCCACTGCCATTGCGTGGCGTGCCGGCAGGCCCACGGAGCCCCCGTCGTGACCTGGCTCGCCGTCCTGCGCGAGAGGTTCCAGCTCGCCGGCCGGGAGCACCTCAGGTGGTACCAGGACACCCCGACCTCGAAGCGCGGCTTCTGCGGCCGTTGCGGCTCGCCGATGCTGTTCGTGGCCGACCGCTGGCCGGACGAGGTGCACGTGACCCGGATCTGCATCTTCACCGATGTCGAGATCGCGGAGATCGCGCCGCGGGCCCACATCTCCTACGACCAGCACGTCGACTGGTTCCCGTTCGAAGACTCGCTGCCGCGTTTCGACAGCAAGAAGCAGAGGATGGACTAGCCGCCGGCGCTCGCCACCAGTCGCTGCTGGCCGAACCGCCGCTGATAGACCCCCTTGCCACGGTAGAGCAGGACCCCCTCGATCGACTCCGGCTGGAACCAGTCGCGCACGAAATCCTCGACGGCATCCTGATCGAATTTCTTGCAGGAGTAGACGTCAATGCTGATGAACTGGTTGTTGGCGGAAGTGTGGATCTGGATGCCGCTCTCGATGATCGGCACCCAGCCGCTGTAGCCCGGCTTGCCCGGAAAAGTCGTCTCGCAGGTCTTGAAGATGTAGGGCTGCGTCTGCTTCGTCATCTTCAGGTGGACACAGATCTTGTCGAGAAACTCGTAGCCCCGGTCGAGGTCGCAGCAGACGTCGTAATCGCAGCCGAAACAATCGATGATGAGCTGGAACCCCCAGGGGGCGTCGAGGGACTTGGTCTCGGGGACCTGCAAGAGCTCGGACATACTGGTCTCCTATCGAAATTCCGTACGCAGATCGGAAGGCTGGGCCAGCGCCCCGCCGGCGGTCGCGGCGAGGGGCTCGGCATCATTCAGGGCGCGCCAGAGCTCCAGCGCGCTCGCGAAACGCTCCGCCACCTGCAGGCTCAGCGCCCTGGCCAGGACCGGGCCGGCCTCCGCGGCGAGGCCCTGAGCGTCCTTCGCCGGCTGCCCCGTCGCGATGTCCTCGAAGGAGTAGCGGTGGACGTGCCCGCGCAGCACGCTGAGCAGCAGCAGGCCGGCCTGGTAGATGTCCATCCGGTGGTCCATCGGTCCGCACTCCGACGGGCTGAGGTACTCGGGCGGCACCAGCCAGCGGGAGAGCTTCATGTTCAGCACGTCCACCTTGCCGAGCAGGGTGTTGGCCGCGAGATCCGCGAGCTTGACGGCGCCGCTGAAGACCGATTCGGGTTGGAGCTGTTCGAAGGGGAGGGGCGAGAGGACGTTGCGCGGGTGGAGGTTGCGGTGGACGTAGCCGTGTTGATGGGCGTGGTCGAGCGCGCAGAGCACCGGCCGCGCCACGATCTTGAACCAGCGGCCGCCGTCCCACACCCGCGAGCCGGTCTCCTGGTCCAGGAGCCGGTCCAGCCGCTGGTCGCAACGCTCGTGCACCAGGTGGAAGCAGCCCTCGCGCTCGAAGCCGTCGAGCAGGAACACGAGGTCCGGGTGCTGGGCGCGCCGCAGCTCGGCCGCCTGCTGAGGCCACTTCTCGCGCACGTTGTCGTAGCTCGCGCTGAAGGGCCAGAGGACCTGCAGGACACGGGGGTTTCCCCAGTCGTCCCGGCAGGCGAAGGCGGCGCCGAACTTGCCCTGGGAGATCTTCTCCCCGAGGACCCAAGCCCGCTCGCCGTTGCGGATCGAGGCTCCCGGCGAATAGGCGCCGGACGCCTCGAGGAACGCGGCCTTGCTCATGCCCGCGCCCCGGGCCCGGATGATGGGGAGAGCTTCCTCATATACTTGGTGGTGCGCGCGGAGGGGAGGAGGGGGACAAGCCGGAGCGATGAAAATCGCTCCGGCGGAACGTTCAGAAAGCCGGGATGCTCACCACTGCCGATCCGTCCCCCCCGAGTGGGTCTGAATGGAGCCGTTCTCCCCTTCGAGCCGCTCGAAGACCGACTGCACGGCGACCCGTCCCGGTCCGTGCAGGCGGAGCCAGAGGTAGCGCTCGCCCCACGACCCCCACGAGCTCCAGCTCACCTGCGGCCGCTCGAAGTGGAGCTGCATCCGCACCGCCGGATCCTTGAACAGGAAGGCGGTGGGCTTGACCAGGATCGTCTGGCCGGCCGCCAGCTCGCGCACGAAGACGTTGCCGGAGGCGTGGAGCAGCAGCAGCCCGTGCGCCTGCGGGGCGGTGAAGCGATCGAGGAACATGCCGAGCGGGTAGTGGGTCTCGGACTCGTCGCCGTTGCGGGTCTGGAACCAGACGTTGCTCTGGATCCAGTCGTAGGCCACCTGCAGCGTCGCCACCACGAACAGGTGCTCGCGCACGTCCACCGCCTGGCCCTGGCTGAGCGGCAGGGCGATCATCTCTCCCGGCGCGTCGCGCGAGAAGGCGATGTGCCCGGGGCCGTGCGCCTGCGTCATCACCAGCGGCATGCCGGCGAGGAGCCGCTTCCAGCCCCCCTTCATCGACATCGTGGTGACCTTGACCTGGGGGTCCTGCCAGAGCAGGACGTGGTGGGCGAAGTAGACGCCGTCGCCGGCGGCCAGGCTCATGTCGGCGACCGGCACGTAGGTCCCCTCGATCTGGCAGAAGGAGCTCCCGAACTGGAGCTTCGCCATGTCCTTGCGGCCGGGGAGCTGCGACCAGCCCGAGCGGGTGACGACGGCCTTGAGGTCGACCGTAGCGCCGCAACCGGGGCAGGCGAGCAGGGTGCCGTCGCTCGTCGCGCCGCACCAGGAGCAGGTGTATTCGCGGTCGGCCATGGCTACTCCGTGGTGTGGTGGACGTACATGGACTGGATGCCGACCCGGCCCGGGCCGGTCATCTTGGCGAGATTCATGCTGACGCCGCCGAAGAAGCCGGTCGACAGCTTCTGGCTCTCGACCTCCATGGCGACCGTGGAGTCCTTGTAGAGGAAGGCGCCGGGCTCGAGCAGGATGCTCTCGCCGGGCTTCAGGGTGCGCTCGAAGACGTTGCCGTAGCCGTGCAGAAGGAGGACGCCCGGCTCGCCGCCGGTGACGAAGCGGTCCATGAACATCCCCTGGCCGCCGAACAGGATGTTGCGCAGCCCCTTGATGCGGATGAACGAGTAGGCGATCTGGTGCGAGGCCACGAGCATGGCGTGCTCGCGCACGTCGAGCTCCATGCCGGGGTGGAGCGGCAGCACCACCAGCTCGCCCGTGGCGTCGCGCGAGAAGGCGATCCGCCCCGGCCCGTGGGCGACGCTGATGATGAACGGCATGCCGGCGAACGCCCGCTTGACGCCGCCGGTGAGCGGCAGCAGCGTCATCGGCACCGACTCGTCCTTCCATAGCATGACGTGGTGCTCGAAGTAGACCGAGTCCCCCTGGGCGAGGTTGATCTCGGCCACCGGCACGATCTCGCCCTCGACCTGGCAGGTGCTGCCGCTGAAGTGGATCTCGGTCATGTCCTTGATCCGCGGCGCCTCCCGCCACCCCGAGTCGCTGACCAGGTTCTTGACGTCGAGCGGCGCGCCGCACGAACGGCAGGAGACGGCGGTCGCCTCGTTCAGGCTCTGGCACCACTCGCAGCGGATGCGCTGGATGGGATCCAATCTCGGCTCGCTCATGGGTTCTCCTTGGGGATCGTTACCAACGGCCCCAAGTCTACTACTCCGGGAAGAGGAAAAAGGGACTTCAGGGACACCAGGGAGGGGGGTGTTCGTCCGTGCCGGTCCGTGCTCGTCCGTGTGCCCGTGTGCCCGTGTGCCCGTGTGCCCGTGTGCCCCGCCCGCTACTTCCCACTCTCCGGCAGGAAGAACCGCGCCGTGAGCACCTTGCCGGCCTCCAGCTCGCGGTACTCGAGGCGGTCGGCCAGGCGGACGACGGCGCCGAGGCCGGTGCCGAGGCCGCGGCGGCGCAGGATCAGCGCGGGATCGATCGGGCCCTGGTCGTCGTAGCCGTCGGTCATCGCCAGCCGCAGGTCGCGGATGGGGAGGCCGACGTCGCTCGCCGCGACGGCGATCTCGCCGTGCGGGGGGGCGGCCGGATCGTGGGTGATCCGGATCTCGCCGCGGACGCCGTGCTTGACGATGTTCGAGGCGAGCTCCGAGACCACGATCGCCAGCTCCATGGCGCGCCGCGGCGACAGGCCGGCGGCGGCCGCGAACCGCCGCGCCTGGCTCGCCGCCACGATCGCGTTGCTGCGTTCCCGGATGGGGAAGGTCCGGGTCTCCACCGGCACGGCAGGCTCTCCGATCTGGACGGCGTACGGCCCGTCCAACCGCTACACCTCGGCCGTCAGCTTACGGGCGAGCTGCGAGTGCTGGTGGACCACGAGCTGCTCGGTCTCCCGCAGATGGAGCTGCAGGGCGTCGCGCAGGCTGCGCAGGGTCCGGATGCCGGTGAGGTCCACCCCGATGTGGGTCAGGGTCTGGGCGATCCCCGGATTGATCCCCGAGATGATGCACTCGGCGCCCAGCAGCCGCACCGCGCGCGCCATCTTGATGAAGTGGTCGGCGGTCTTGGTGTCCATCACGTCGATGCCGGTGATGTCGACGATCGCCATGCGGGCCTGCTTGGCGACGATCGTCTCGAGCAGCGTCTCGGTCATCTCGGCGCTGCGCTGGCTGTCGACGATGCCCACCACGGGCAGGCAGAGGACGCTCGCCCAGACCTCGATGATCGGCGTCGAGAGCTCGCGGATGGCGGCCTGCTGCATCTCGATCGTCTCGAGCTTCGCCTCCAGCTCGCGGTTGATCGACTCCTGCTGCGTCAACGTCCGGTTGAGCTCGGACTTCGCCTCGCCCAGCTCGCGGACGAAGATCGAGAACGCCGTCTCGAGCTCCGAGAACTCGTCCTTGAGCTCGCCCGAGCGCTGCAGCAGGTCGAGACAGGAGTCGAACTCGTCGACGCTCGCGTACGAGAGCGCCTCGATGACCGACTGCAGCCGCTCGGACGTTACGATGACGTGGGGATCTTCACTCTCAGCCATTTGCGTGTCTTCCTTGCGATACGGTTATTGCAACGTTATTCCGGCGTAATGATTGAACCGCGGTCATTGCGCGAGCAGCTCGGAGTCCCCGAAGCCGACGATGACGGCGGTCGAGTCGTCGTGATCCTTGCCCCAGTGCTCGACGATCCGCTGCGCCACGGTGTCGGGCGGTCCCGGCAGGCAGGACTTGAGATTGCCGCGGGAGGAGACGCCGTCGCTCATCAGGCAGTAGATGTCGCCCGGTTTCATCGTCACCCGCATGACCTTGGAGGTCCGCATGTTGTGGCCGACGATGCCGGCCAGGCAGAAGACGCTCGGCGCCTGGCCGTTGAGCGCCTGCACCTCGATGTTGCCGATGCCGCAGAACTCCCCGTCGCCGCTGGCGGCGATCTTCATCACCCCGACGGCGGCGCCGCGCGTCGCTTTCAGCTCCTGGTGGCAGCGCAGCAGGATCGAGCCGACCGGCAGGTCGGCGCACTCGCGGATCACCTCGACGGCGCGCTCGGCGGCCACCGACGATTCGTAGCCATGGCCGAGCCCGTCGATGACGGCGGCGAGCAGCTCGCCCTCGCGCTGCTCGATGATGAAGCTGTCGCCACAGATCGACAGACCCTTGTACGGACGGCTGAAACCACCGGTTCTCAACGTTCCCCCTTGAAGACGCACGTCACGGTGGTGCCGATGCCCGGGCGGGTGTCGAGCTGGAACTCGTCCACCAGCTTCTTGACCGCGACCAGCCCTTTGCCCATTCCGCGCTGCGATTTGTAGGTGCCGGCCCAGATCTCCTCGAGCTTCGAGGAGGGGATGCCGGGCCCCTGGTCGACGGCGATGATCTGCAGGCCCAGCGTCCCCCGGTCGTCCTTGACCGAGCGCAGCTCGACCGTCCCCTTGCCGGCGTAGAACACGATGTTGCGCGCCAGCTCCGAGACCGCCGTCGCCACCTTGACCGAGGCGAACTTCGAGAGGCCGATCCGCACCGCCTCCGACCACGCCTCCAGGCGCGCGGTGGCGATGTCCTTCTCCTGCTCGATGGGCATCTTCTTGGGCGGCAGCACCGCCGGCGCCGCCGGGCTCGCGGCGGTGGCCACGGCGCCGCCGATGCCGTGCCCGCCCGGGCTGAGGGCGCGGGCGCACGAGGCGATGAGCTGCGCGCTGTTGCTGCGCGCGAACAGGCGCACCGAGTTCTCCAGCTCCTGCATGATAGTCGCCCGGTCGCCCGGGGTGAGCTGCTGCACCGGAGTCGTCGCCAGACCGCCCAGGCGGTTGAAAATGCTCCGCTGGGTGATCGAAGAGATCGTCCCCGCGAGAATCGCCCCAATCTCCTTCTCGACCGTTCTCATTGCAGGAGCTCGAGCCTCTCCAGCGCCAGGTCGAGGTTGAGCGCGGTATGGACGGAGTCGAGCTCGACGCCCATCTCGATCAGCGTCATGGCGACCGCCGGCCGGATCCCCACGATGAAGCACTCCGCCCCCATGAAGCGCACCGACTTGCCGATGTCGTTCAGGATGCGGGTGATGTAGCTGTCGATGATCTCCACCGCCGAGACGTCGAGGATGACCCCGCGGGCGTTGACCGTGCGGACACGGTCCATCAGCGACGCCTGGAGATCGAGGGCGAGACGGTCGTGCAACTCCGTCTGGATGCTGACCAGCAGGCAGTTGCGGATCTGGATGATGGGTAGCTCTTGCTCCACGGCTCTCCGTTCCACCAAGTCTCGAGTGACACCGGCGATCGGATCAGGCGCAGGAGCGGCCCGCGAAAGGAGCCCGTCACCTCTCCGGTGAACGGCTCCGTCCTCTCCGTGCCTGGCCTTCGACGTCGGAAGTTCCCGGAGTTTTTAGCATATTGCTACCACAAAATCCACAGGGGGTTGGGGGGAGCCCTCATTATCCGGCCCTCATCACCCCGGCCCTCTTCTCCCATCCTCCCCCCCGGGCCGCCGGGAGAAGAGGGAGAGGTTAGTCTGAAAACAAGCTCATTGAGCCCCCTCTCTCCCGGCGGGTTGGGGGGGAGGATGGGAGAGAGGGGGTTGGGGGAGTGAGGGCTCAGGTCCGCGAGGCGGTCCGGGGCTCAGGCGGCGGCGCGAAGCCCGGGGCCCAGGGCCGCGTACTGCCGCAGCCGCGGCGGCGTGTCGTCCTGCAGGCTGTCGGCCGCCGCCGCTCCCGAATGGACGGCCGGTGCCGGGCGGCGCTCCATCGCCCGGCCCACGCCCCAGATCACCAGCACCAGCAGCGCCAGCGCGAGAATCCAGGGGAGGATGCCGCCGCGCCGCCCGCGTTCGATCTTGATCTCTGCCACCGGGTGTCTCCTTGCCTCCGTCCGGGAGGCGTACCGGCCCGAACGCCGGCCGATGAGGCGACTTTAGGGGGAGGGACCCGGCCGGCGTTCGGGCGCTGATGCTCGCGCTCCGCCTCACGGTGAAATCAACTGCAAAGAGCACGCCCACCGGAAACAGACCGGCGGCCGCAACGTATACAGTCCGGCAGGCTCAAAAGGGAGGACCGACATGCCAAGCCCATCCACGGGAGCGATTCTTTCCGGTCTCGGACTGCTCGCCCTGCTCTCGCTCGCCGCGCCGGGGACCGCCGCGGCCCAGGCGTCCCCCGCTCCGGCGCTCTCCCCGGCTCCGGCGGTCTCGCCAGCTCCGGCCATCCCGCCGGCGGCCCAGGCGCCTGCCGCTGGGCAGCGGTTCGATCCCGTGGCGGCCACGGACGCCTATCTCGCGACGCTCAGCCAGGCGCAGCGGTCGCGTTCGGACGCCTACTTCGAGGGGGGCTACTGGCTCATCCTCTGGGGCTTTCTCTACGGCCTCGGCGTGGCCTGGCTCCTGCTCGGCTCGCGGCTGTCGGCCCGCATGCGCGACTTCGCCGAGCGGGCGACCCGTTTCCGGCCGCTCCAGACCATCCTCTACGCGCTCCAGTACATCCTCGCCACGACGGTGCTCTCCTTCCCGCTGGCGGTCTACACCGACTTCTTCCGCGAGCACCAGTACGGCCTCGCCACCCAGAGCTTCGCCGCCTGGATGGGGGACCAGCTCAAGGGGCTGGGGATCGGCCTGGTGATCGGGAGCCTGGTGCTGGCGGCCCTCTACGGGGTCCTCCGCAGGGCGCCGCGCACCTGGTGGCTGTGGGGCGCCATCGTGTCCATCCTCTTCGCCACGGCCGGCATCGCCCTGGCGCCGGTGTTCATCGAGCCGATCTTCAACCAGTACACCGAGCTGCGGGACCCGGCGGTGCGCGAGCCGATCCTGTCGCTGGCGCGGGCGAACGGCATCCCCGCGGAGCACGTCTACGTGGTCGACGCCTCCCGGCAGACCAACCGGGTGAGCGCCAACGTCGCCGGCGCCCTGGGCACGACGCGCATCGCGCTCAACGACAACCTGCTGCGGCGCGTCTCGCTGCCGGGCATCAAGGCGGTCATGGGGCACGAGATGGGGCACTACGTGCTCAACCACGTCTACCAGGGGGTGTTCTTCTTCGGCGTCGTGCTGGTGGCCGGCTTCGCCTTCCTGCGCTGGGGTTTCGACCGCGCGGTGGCCCGCTGGGGAGGCAACTGGGGAGTCCGCGGCGTCAGCGATCCGGCGGGGCTGCCGCTGCTCGCCGCGCTGTTCTCGATCTTCCTCTTCGTCCTGACCCCCCTGAACAACACCTTCATCCGCACCAGCGAGACGGAGGCCGACATCTTCGGCCTCAACGCCGCCCGCGAGCCGGCCGGCATGGCCGAGGTGTCGCTGAAGCTCAGCGAGTACCGCAAGCTCGCCCCCGGCCCG